>CAMBHS010000098.1 GCA_945867235.1 Akkermansia muciniphila | reverse complement strand
AGGAATCTGCTATGGATAGCCAATGGTTCGTGCTACATACCCTCGCGGGTCAGGAACAAAAGGTCAAAGATAGTTTGGAAAAACGTCTCAAGACCGAAGAGATGTCCGAATATTTAAAAGAGATACTTCTCCCGATGGAGAAAGTCGCTGAGGTGCGGGCGGGTAAAAAGACCGTGAGCAACCGCAAGCTGTATCCAGGCTACGTTTTCGTCAACCTCGTGCTTTTCGATGGTAACAAGCGGATCATTGAAAAACCTTGGTATTTTATTCGGGAAACCCAAGGTATCATCAGTTTTGTAGGCGGCGAACGCCCATCTCCCACGAGCCAAGCGGAAATTGACGATATCAAAGCTCAGATGTCAGATTCTGAGGATACCGAAAAACCGAAAGTCAATTTTGAAGTTGGCGAAGTTGTTAAGATCAATGACGGTCCATTCCTGAGTTTTGCAGGTGCAATTGAGGAAATCGACCCAGAGC
Organism: Akkermansia muciniphila; assembly: GCA_945867235.1. Taxonomy (GTDB): domain Bacteria; phylum Verrucomicrobiota; class Verrucomicrobiia; order Limisphaerales; family SXQI01; genus SXQI01. The sequence goes on along the minus strand of CAMBHS010000098.1, from coordinate 9,954 downwards.
GCGGGAAGCTCAAGGTTAGCGTGAATATTTTTGGGCGCAACACGCCTGTTGAGTTAGAATATTGGCAAGTGGAAAAGTCTTGATTCCCTGCCGTTAATAAGATCAGATTTAAAGTTCATCGTTTTTTATGGCTAAGAAAGTTGTCGGACAAATTAAGCTTCAAATTCCTGCCGGTCAGGCTAATCCAGCCCCACCGGTCGGACCTGCGTTGGGTCAACAGGGCGTCAATATTATGGCGTTTTGTAAAGAATTTAACGCCACCACCAAAGACCAGGGCGGAATGGTGATCCCGGTCGTGATAACGGTTTATCAGGATAAATCGTTCACGTTCATCACCAAATCCCCACCTGCCTCTGCACTACTCAAAAAGGCGGCAGGAGTCGCCTCGGGTTCCAAAGTGCCTAACAAGGAAAAGGTTGGAAAAGTAACACGCCAACAAGTTTTGGACATTGTTAAACTCAAAGCCAAAGATTTGAATTCACACGATGAGGCGTCCAGTTATCGCATCGTGGCGGGCACAGCTCGCAGCATGGGTATCGATGTTGTCGGTTGATATATTTTTTATACAGTCACACTAAACCTCAACTGCGGGAGAGTTCCAAAAAGACTCGTATGCACCGCACCACAATAAATGCCAAGCAAACGTTATAAAAAGGCCGCCGCCATGGTGGATGGGACGAAGTCCTATTCGCTCACGCAAGCGGTAGAAGTCCTAGGGAAATTCCCTAAACCTAAGTTCAACGAAACGATCGATTTAGCCTTCCGCCTCGGGGTCGATCCTAAGCAATCCGATCAAATGGTTCGCGGCACAGTTCCCCTTCCCCATGGAAGTGGAAAAAATGTGCGCGTGCTCGTTTTTGCAAAACCAGGGGCAGCCGCCGATGCAGCGCGGGCCGCAGGTGCTGAAGATGTGGGATTCGATGACATGATCAAAAGATGTGTCGAAGGATGGACTGATTTCGATGTCGCAATCGCCACTCCTGAAGCCATGATCGAAGTTCGTAAATTGGGTAAGGTCCTCGGACCACGAGGGTTAATGCCCAACCCTAAGACTGGCACGGTGACTGATGACACTGGGAAGGCGGTTAGGGAAGTAAAAGCTGGGCGCGTCGAATATAAAGTAGACAAAGCCGGCAATATCCATGTGCCCGTTGGCAAGCTTTCATTTACGCCACAGCATATCAATGAAAACGCTCGAGCAGTGATCGAAGTGGTGTCGAAGGCTCGCCCCGCAAGCGTCAAGGGCATATTCATGCTCAGTTGCACGATTTCAGCCACGATGAGTCCCCCGGTGCGAATCGACACGCGTGAGTTCACTCAATAATCTCAACTAAAAGGAAATCCCATGCGCGTTGAAAAGAAATTTATCTCTCAGGAATACGTTAATCGTCTGAACCAATCTGCCTTCTTTATTGTGGTGGATTACCGGGCGCTTACTGTTGGTCATTTTACCGAACTCCGCAAACGACTCCGCAAAACAGGTGCCGAAATTCACGTCGTCAAAAACTCGATCTTCCGTATTGCAGCGAAAGAAGCATTGACGGACATCGGCACTGGTCTCTCGGGACAATTGGCCATCGTCACAGGAAACAAGGACATTTCAGCAACCGCCAAGGTTGTGAAAACGTTCGACAAAGAATTTAACAAGCCCAAGATTCAGTTTGGGTATATCGGCAATGAACGCCTCGAAGCTCCGACGCTGATGACGTTGGCTGATCTTCCCCCGATTGAAGTGTTGCGAAGCACGATACTTGGACTTATCCAGGCACCCGCAAGCAGTCTTGCGCGAGTGATCAAAGCTTATGTCGACAAGCAGTCAGAGCCCGAAGCTCTCCCTGCAGCTTAATACCAAATTTGCCTTGAGCTTGGTGGTTCAGGGCAGCATTCCGAAACAATCCGTAAGAAAAGTAAATCGTCGGTTCGACGGCTGTTGGACAGAATAAGGGCGCGGCTGCGCTTTACGACGAAACTAGAAAGTTATCATGGCCGATATTGCAGCAATTGTAGAACAACTCAGTGGTCTCACGGTTCTTGAAGCCGCCGACCTCGTGAAACAGCTCGAAACCAAATGGGGTGTTAGTGCAGCAGCGCCCGCTGCCGCCGCCGCTTCTGGTCCTGCTGGAGCCGCTCCTGTGGCCGAAGTTCAAACCACCTTTGACCTAATTCTCGTATCGCTTCCTGCTGATAAGAAAATTTCTGTCATCAAAGCCGTTCGTGAAGTTAAAGCCGGTCTTGGACTTGCTGAAGCTAAGAAGCTGGTTGAAGAAGCTCCTAAGACACTGCTCGAAGGTGCGAACAAAGCTGATACTGATGCCGCCAAGAAAAAGCTTGAAGAAGCAGGCGCAAAAGTTGAAGTCAAGTAAATTTAATATCCGCAAGGAGGGGTGGCGAGGCCAACTCGCCCCTCCTCTCTTTCTCAAAAATTATTAGTTGCAATAGTTTTAAGGATCCATTAAGTTGACAGACTGTATTCGTCAGGTTGTAGAACATGAAATTTTAACCGGACAAATCCTTGGATTCCCAAGGATACCGGTCTTCTTTCGTTTTGTTAAACCCTAGTGCCGAGTCTCAAACTCGGCCTACTATAGAGGAAAAAATGCCATCGCGGACTGCTGAACGTATAAATTTTGGTAAGATAAAAGAAATTATTTCTCCACCCAATCTCATCGAGATTCAGGTGGATTCGTACCGGGAGTTTCTTCAAGCCGAAGTCACCCCCGCCAAGCGAAAAAACTTGGGCCTCCAGGCCGTGTTCACCGAAGTTTTTCCCATTGAGAGTTACGATGGAAAATGCGTATTGGGCTTTCACAATTACGAAATCAGGGAACCGAAACAAGATTGGTTGCAGTGTCTTCGTGAAGGAATCACCTACGGAGCCCCTTTGCATGTCACCTTCACTCTGAAGGAAGACAGGGACACAAAGGAAGAAAAGGTGTTTATGGGCGAATTGCCGCTGATGACCCCACAAGGGACATTCGTCATCAACGGTGCGGAACGCGTGATCGTGAGCCAATTACATCGCTCACCAGGTCTCGCATTTGAAGCCACCCAGCATCCTAACGGAAAGATCCTGCATTCGTTCCGGATTATTCCTGATCGCGGTTCGTGGTATGAAGCCCAGTTTGATACGAGCGATCTGTTGTATGTGTATCTGGATCGCAAAAAACGGCGCCGCAAATTCCTGACCACAACATTTTTCCGAGCCTTGGGCTACGGATCTGACCTCGATATTCTCAAACTTTTTTACAAATTAGAAGAGCTGACCATTAAGCAGGCCGATGCTCTGGAAGATATTCAGAACAAAGTTTTGGTTGAAGACGCGATTGATCCTGACAAGGGTATCGTCGTCGCTCGTGCGTTCGAGCCCCTGTCAAAGGCAGTTGTCAAACAAATTGCCGAACTTGGAACGACAAAAATTAGGGTGGTGGACACGAGTGTGGACGAGGGTGTCGTGATCAAATGTCTGAAAAAGGATCCGACCAAGAACGAAGAGGATGCCCTTAAAGATATTTATCGCCGCCTACGCCCCGGAGATCCACCCACTGCAGCGAATGCCCGAGCATTAATCAAGCGTTTGTTCTTCGATCCGAAGCGCTACGACTTGGGTCGCGTTGGACGATATAAAATCATCCAAAAACTGGGGCTGAAATCCAGCGACGATTCGCGCATCCTTACTAAAGAAGATTTGGTTGCGGCAACAAAGTATCTTTTGCGTCTAAAACGAGGCGAAGGAACATTGGACGACATTGACCATTTGGGAAGCCGCCGCATTCGAACCGTGGGTGAACTGCTTGCCAACCAATGTCGAGTGGGTCTTGCTCGAACCGAGCGACTGGTGAAAGAGCGTATGACGCTGTTTGACCAAGGGATGGATTCCATGACCCCTCAGAAGTTGATCAACCCGAAGGCGTTGTCCGCAGTAGTGCGCGACTTCTTTGGAAGAAGTCAGCTTTCGCAGTTCATGGATCAAATTAACCCGCTGGCTGAACTGACCCATAAGCGGCGTTTGTCCGCGCTAGGGCCAGGAGGTCTTTCTAGGGATCGAGCAGGATTTGAAGTGCGCGACGTCCACCCTTCTCACTATGGTCGTATTTGCCCGGTAGAAACGCCTGAAGGTCCAAACATTGGTTTGATCGCCTCACTGGCTACTTTCGCGCGAGTCAACGATTTCGGTTTTATCGAGACCCCGTATCGCAAAGTTGAAAAAGGTAGGGTTACAACGCATTTGGATTACCTGACGGCAGACCGTGAGGAAGCATTTACGGTGGCTCAAGCCAATGCGGTGATCGACGACAAGGGAAATTTCGTGACGGAGCGTGTGCTTTGCCGATGCAAAGGCGACTTCGTTGATGTCGAGCCTGCATTGGTCGATTACATGGATGTCTCTCCCAAACAGTTGGTTTCGGTAGCTGCGGGTCTGATTCCGTTCTTGGAACATGATGACGCGAACCGGGCACTGATGGGTTCGAACATGCAACGCCAGGCTGTCCCGCTCCTCGTAACGGAGGCTCCTTTGGTCGCGACTGGTTTGGAAGAACGAGTGGCTCGAGACTCTCGAGCGGTTCTTGTTTCTGACGACGCCGGTAAAGTGGCTTCGGTCATTGGGAACCAAATCATCGTCACCCGAGACGGCAAATTGCCTGAGGGTAAGAAAAAGATTAAGACAGATATCGGGGACGGCACTTATGTGTATCCTATTCGCAAATTCATGCGGTCGAACGCGGCAACGTGTATCAACCAAAAGATTTTGGTGAGCAAAGGGGATACCATCAAGAAGGGTCAAGCGTTGGCCGATGGGCCGTGCACACAAGGGGGAGAACTCGCTCTCGGGAGGAATGTGCTTTGCGCGTTCATGCCTTGGAATGGATACAACTTCGAAGACGCCATTTTGATCAGTGAACGCATTGTTAAAGATGATATCTTTACATCAATTCATATTGATGAATTTGAAGTAGGTGCCCGCGATACCAAACTGGGACCTGAAGAAATCACGCGGGATATTCCAAATCTCGGAGAAGAAGCCCTCAAGAACCTAGGGTTGGACGGGGTGATCCGCATTGGAGCTGAAGTAAAGCCGGGAGATATTTTGGTCGGCAAAATCACGCCCAAGAGTGAAACCGAGCTCGCACCAGAAGAACGGTTGTTGCGTGCAATCTTCGGTGAAAAAGCGGCTGATGTGAAGGACACATCACTCAAAGTTCCTTCCGGAACGTATGGCATCGTGATGGATGTCAAGGTCTCGGCCAAGAAGGAGAACGAGAAAGTCGTTGCAAAAACGACCGGAGCTCCTGAAGGCAAGAAGCAGGCTAAACAGGTTGAAGAGGAGCACAAACGCAAACTCGAGGAACTGCGCGAGCACTTGACCGAGGCGTTGAGCAATATCCTGCTCGGCGAGAAGATCCCGCTTGACGTGGTCAATTCCGAGACAGGTGAAATCATCATACCTGCAAACCGAAAGATCACGAAGACCCTGCTGCGTAAATTGGCGAGTGTGTATGACAGGATTGAAATTGATCCGTCGCCGATCCGTAATAAGATCAACGAGATTATCGGGCAGTTCAAAAAGAAATTTGAAGATCTGCAGATGCACCATGACGAAGAAGTGGGTCGCGCCGAATCTGGGGATGAAGTCGATCCTGGCATCATTAAATCTGTAAAGGTTTATATTGCTTCGAAACGCAAATTGTCTGTAGGAGACAAGATGGCAGGACGCCATGGTAACAAGGGAGTTGTCGCTAAAATCGTGGCGGAAGCAGACATGCCATTCTTGGCTGACGGAACGCCAATGGACATCGTGCTGAACCCGCTGGGGGTGCCATCGCGCATGAACGTTGGGCAAGTCTTGGAAACGCATTTAGGTTGGGCAGCAAAATTGTTGGGCATGCGTTTCGCAACACCGGTGTTCGATGGAATCAAGGAAAAGGATATCCGCAAGTATCTCAAGGAAGCTGGGCTTCCTGAGAATGCGAAGATCCATCTTTACGATGGTCGGACGGGAGACATGTTCGATCAGGAGATCGTTGTCGGCTACATCTACATGATGAAGCTGGGCCACCTTGTCGCAGACAAAATCCACGCACGCGCGGTCGGACCTTATTCCCTAGTCACCCAGCAACCGCTGGGAGGCAAGGCGCAATATGGCGGACAGCGATTCGGGGAAATGGAAGTCTGGGCCATGGAAGCCTACGGAGCTGCTTACACACTGCAAGAATTGCTCACGGTTAAATCGGACGATGTGCAGGGGCGCACGCGTATTTACGAAAGCATTGTCAAAGGTGACAACTCTCTGGAGGCCGGCGTGCCAGAATCATTCAACGTTTTGGTCAAGGAAATGCAATCCTTGGGTCTCGACGTCAAGGTGGGATATTCAAACTCAGCGGATCAACCTAAACAGGTGAATTCTCTGGCCTCTTTTACCTGATAAACCACTCCTAATTAATTAGTTTTATTTAGTTTCCAAGAGGTCGCGGGGTCACCCCCGCGACCCAATTTGATAGTCAAGATGAAGTGGATCGGGCTCCCCTGCCCTCCCACGCCAAAGCTATGATGAATACCAATGAATCTGTTCGTGAGTTAATCGGACTGGATAAGGTCAATCTGGTGGATTACGTCGGCATAACAGTTGCCGCACCGGAAGCTATCCGTTCCTGGTCTAAGGGCGAAGTGAAGAACCCAGAGACCATCAACTATCGCACTTTCAAGCCTGAGAAAGGCGGACTGTTTTGCGAACGAATTTTCGGACCCGTCAAGGATTGGGAATGCTCCTGCGGAAAATATAAACGCATCAAGCATCGTGGAGTTGTGTGCGACCGTTGCGGAGTGGAAGTGACATTGTCCCGAGTGCGTCGGGAACGCATGGGTCACATTGAATTGGCCGTGCCGGTGACGCACATCTGGTTCTTTAAGTGCATGCCCTCCCGCCTTGGGTTGGTTCTGGACATGACGGCACGCAACCTGGAACGAGTTATTTATTACGAGGATTACCTCGTGATCGATCCGAAGGAAACTCCCCTTAAACAGAACCAGTTGCTCAGCGAGATGGAATACCGGGAAGCTCGGGAAACCTATGGACCTGAGTCATTCAATGCGAAAATGGGAGCCGAAGGGGTTCGAGAGGCCATGGCGAATGTCGATTTGATCAAATCTGTAGATGAATTGCAGATTGGGATGACAGAAACCAAGAGCAAACAAATCCGCAAGAAAATCGCCAAACGGATCAAATTGTTCCAAGGGTTCCACGGTTCTAAGAGCCGTCCTGAGTGGATGATTCTGACGGTATTACCAGTGATCCCACCTGATCTCCGACCGTTGGTACCGCTGGAAGGTGGTCGATTTGCCACCTCAGATCTTAACGATCTTTATCGCCGGGTTATCAACCGCAACAACCGGTTGAGGAATCTTCTCTTACTCAAGACCCCCGAGGTCATCATCCGCAACGAAAAGCGAATGCTCCAAGAAGCGGTGGACGCTCTATTCGACAATGGTCGTCATGGTCGTGCAGTGACTGGGGCTGGCAATCGCCCGCTCAAATCCCTCAGCGACATGTTGAAGGGCAAGAGTGGTCGATTCCGTCAGAATCTTCTCGGTAAACGAGTGGATTATTCAGGACGATCCGTCATTGTGATCGGGCCGGAGTTGAAATTGCATCAGTGCGGTTTGCCCAAGAAGATGGCGTTGGTTCTGTTTGAACCGTTTATCATCCGACGGCTGAAAGAACTTGGCTATGTGCATACGGTGCGCTCCGCCAAGAAGATGATCGAACGCCAATCCCCTGAGGTTTGGGATATCTTGGAGGAGGTCACTAAAGGTCACCCCGTGCTGCTTAACCGTGCTCCCACGCTGCATCGCCTTTCGATCCAGGCGTTTGAGCCTGTGTTGATCGAGGGCGAAGCGATCCGAATTCACCCGTTGGTCTGCACAGCTTATAACGCGGATTTCGACGGCGACCAAATGGCAGTGCATGTCCCTCTCTCCGTTGAGGCACAGTTGGAAGCTCGTTTGTTGATGATGGCACCGAATAACATCTTCAGTCCATCGAGCGGAAAGCCCATCATGACGCCGACGCAGGACATCACCCTAGGTTGTTATTATTTGACGGCCAATCCTCGAAAGTTGGCTCAAGCCAAGGACACTGCCGGGATTCTGTTTGGATCAAAAACAGAGGTCGTTTTTGCACATGCCGACGGGGTTGTCAAAACACACACACGAATCCGGCTCGCGAACCCTGATTACGGAATACAAACCGTTTACGGAGACAGCGAAAAGAAAGTCATCGAGACCACAGTGGGTCGAGTTATCTTCAGTGAAATCTGGCCGTTGGAACTTGGGTTCCCAAACAAGGTGGTCGGAAAAGGTCAGATCGGAGATTTGATCTGGAATTGTTACAAAATCTGCGGACATGACAAAACCGTGGTCACGCTGGATAAGCTCAAGGAATTGGGCTTCTACGAAGCGACCCGCGCAGGTGTGTCCATCGGTATTGATGACATGATCATTCCGAAGGAAAAAACTCAGGAAATCGAGACTGCACAGAAGCAAATTTCCGAAGTGGAGAAGCAGTATCGCAAAGGTGTCATTACGACATTGGAACGATACAACAAGATCATTGATATCTGGACGCATTGCACTGACCAAATTGCAAACGTCATGCTCAAGACCTTGGAGATCAACCAGAACAAGAGCGAATTCAATCCTGTTTGGTTGATGGTGGATTCCGGAGCTCGTGGTAATCGTCAACAGGTGCGCCAGCTTGCTGGTGTGCGCGGGTTGATGGCCAAACCGAGTGGTGACATCATCGAAAAACCGATTCTATCGAATTTCCGTGAAGGTCTCACCGTGCTCGAGTATTTCATCTCGACACACGGTGCCCGTAAGGGTCTGGCTGATACCGCTCTTAAAACAGCCGACTCGGGTTACATGACCCGTAAGCTGGTGGATGTGGCGCAGGATGTGATCATTCGTGAACCTGATTGCGGAACGACCAACGGCATTTGGGTGCAGGGAATCTTCGAGGGTGAGGATGAAGTCGTGAAGTTAAGTGAACGACTTGTCGGACGTTTCAGCTGCGATGATGTTGTAGATCCTACCAGCCCGAAAACTAAGATTTTACTAGCAAACCATGAGATTGATGAAGTCGCCGCGAAGTTGATCGACAAATCGAGCGTGGAACGCGTGAGAATTCGCTCGGTGTTGACTTGCGAAAGCAAACAAGGAATTTGTATCAATTGTTATGGAAGGAATCTGGCCACGGGACGCGCGGTAAAACTAGGCGAAGCCGTCGGAATTGTCGCTGCGCAGTCGATTGGTGAACCAGGAACACAGTTGACGATGCGTACCTTCCACATCGGTGGAACGGCCTCGCAGATCTTTAAACAACCCCAGATCAAAGCAAAACACGATGGTGTTCTCAAATATAATGATCTCCGCTTGGTGCAACTTGCGGATGGAAACAACATTGTTCTGAATAAGAACGGGTCGATCTCCATTCTCGGTCCAGATGATCGAGACCTTGAAACACACAGCATCGTCATTGGTTCTATCATCTCCTTGCAAAATGGGACTGCGGTTAAAAAGGGAGAGACGTTCGTCCAATGGGATCCGTATAATGTGCCGATTCTCTCAGAAAAAGCCGGATTGGTTCATTTCCAGGACATCATTGAAGGGGTGACGATGCGCCGAGAAATGGATGAGGCGACCAGTCAAGAAGCGATGGTCATCATCGAACACAAGGAGGACTTGCATCCGCAGATCGTCATTTCCGATGATAAAGGAGAACCGCTCGCGAATTACCCAATTCCTTCCGGTGCACACATTGTCGTCACGGAAGGCGATCGAATTGTTGCCGGATCTTTGATGGCGAAAACTCCACGTAAAACTTCGAAAACGAAGGACATTACGGGCGGTTTGCCACGTGTGGCCGAGTTGTTCGAAGCACGCCGTCCGAAAGATGCCTCC
>CAMBHS010000097.1 GCA_945867235.1 Akkermansia muciniphila | reverse complement strand
CGGCTGGCACGTACCGGGAAACGTTCTTGCCGTTTTCCCAAGCTTGGCAGTTGTAATACGGGCCGTTGGGTCCGTCGCGCAAAACACAGAGCTTGCCGCGCTCCAAATGCGGAATCTGGCCGGCCTGCTCAAGCAAGGACTGTGGTGATATGGAATCATTCATGATGAGCAAAGTATATCGAATGCTATATATGAAAGCCACAAAAAAAACCGAAACCAACCCGTTCGAAGATTTTCGAAGATTTTCGTCATGCACCCATTGTCGATGATACATAATAGCTACCGGCTTCGATGAAAAATCAAGGGTTTCGAGCGTCACGAAAAAAATCATTTAAAGTGCTTGACGACTTTCATCCGACGCGTAAAGTGATGGGACATAAGCATGGGATAGTCAAGGGGTGGGGCGACCTTGGAAAGGAACGCCAAAAATAATAGTTGACGGAATCAATGCGTTTTGATTATTTTACTAATGCAAGTTGGTAATGGGGGAATTCAAATAGAGAAAAGCACTTATGAAGTTTAACAAAAATCTACGGGCAGGAGTTCTTGTTGTTGCATTATTGGCAGGTTCCACATCTGCAACATTTGCTCTGACTGCGACACAAGTTAAAGCAATTAAGCAGGCTGTCAGCTCGGTGCGCGTGCCTGAGATGCCAGCTAAGGCCGCTGAGTTGGTGAAAGCCGCTGATGAGAATGACCGCGTTGAAGTCGCTGTCACCGCTGTCAAAGCAATTATTTTCAAACACAAGGCAGCCGCGCCCGTCGTGGTCGCTGCTGTATGCAAGGTTGCTCCTGAAGTCGCTGCCGCAGTGACACTTGCAGCTTCAGAGCTCGCTCCGGACCAAGCTCGCGTCATCGCTAAAGCGGCTATGACAGCTGCTCCAACCCAACAGGCAGCCGTGACCAAGGTTTTGCAACGGACTGTTGTGAGGGGATCTGCAGATGGTGCGACCGGTGGGACTATTACTCAATCCGACGCACCTATCAGTGCGACGGGAGGCAATGGAGGTACGTTTGTCGGTGCTACCGCAACCCCCGCCCCCACACCCACTGCGGTGGATTACACGCAACCGCGTTCACGCTAATTATTTCAATTGTTTTCGAGCCGCTTCGCAACCTGCGAGGCGGCTTTTTTTATTAGCTAAAAGGTTGGGTATCCTATTGAATAATTATTAGGGTGAGTTTAATTCCTTAAACTGAAGCACCGGAACACTAGACTGGTTTTATGAATCAATTAGCCAACCAAACTGCGGTGGTGACAGGTGCGGGTCGAGGAATTGGCCGTACTATCGCTTTGAAGTTTGCCTCCGAAGGTGCCGATGTTGTTTGTGTTTCCAGAACGCTGGAAAACTCGGAAAAAGTTGCCGCTGAAATTCGAACCTTGGGTCACAGAGCGTGGGCGGTGTCATTGGATGTTTCGGATTCTGCAGCGGTAGCAACTGCCTCTCAGGCAATTCTAGCAGAAGTAGGTAAAGTGGATATTCTGGTCAACAACGCCGGCGTCACTCGCGATGGGTTACTCATGCGCATGAGTGACGCGGACTGGGACCTAGTGCTGAATACGAATCTCCGGGGTGCGTTTGCCATGACGAAGGCATTCACTCGATCCTTCTTAAAGCAGCGTTCAGGAAGGATTATCAATATCGCGTCGGTGATTGGTTTGATTGGTAACGCCGGCCAGGCGAATTATGCAGCGAGCAAAGCGGGGTTGATTGGCTTCACAAAATCAATCGCTCGTGAATTAGCCTCTAGGGGGATTACCGTGAATGCGATTGCTCCTGGATTCATTGAGACCGATATGACCGCTGCGCTTAAGGAGGAAACCAAAGCGGAACTTTTGAAGCAGATTCCTTTACAATCCTTTGGACAGTCGGATGATATAGCACATGCTGCGGTGTTCTTGGCCGGTCAAGGAGCCCGATACATCACGGGTCAAATATTGACTGTGGACGGCGGCATGGTGATGTGAGATGTTTTCCTTCGCATTCGGAAGACCCTTTCTAAAATTTACTAGCTTGACGCAACTCATTGCGTCCTTTACAGACATAATCGAATTATACGGAGATACTCATGGCTGAACAAAAACAGATTGAACAGAAAGTAAAAGACATCATTGTCGAGCAACTCGGGGTAAATGCTGACCAACTCACGTCCGAGGCAAAATTTATCGAGGATTTGGGGGCTGATTCCCTCGATATTGTCGAACTGGTCATGGCCTTGGAAGAGGAATTCAGCCAAGAAATCCCTGATGAGGCTGCTGAAAAATTAGTTTCTGTGGGGGATGTCATCAAATACATCGAAGAGACGCAGTCCAAGTAATTGGTTTACATATTTTAGTGGGGCAGGGGCGACAATTTACGCTCGCTGCCCCTGTTGATTTCTTATGGCTGGCCATCACTACGACCGTAGGGTCGTCATCACCGGCATTGGCGTTGTGACTCCTTTGGGGCACGACCTAGATGTGCTTTGGTCGAATATCATGGCTGGACAATGCGGGATTGATCGCATCACTGCGTTTGACCCGACCCAGTATGACTGTAAAATTGCGGCGGAGGTTCGGAATTTCGATCCTAATCCCTCCTTTCCATCTCCAAAGGAAGTGCGTCGCTCGGATCGATTCACCCAGTTCGGAGTCGTTGCTGGCCACAAGGCTCTCATTGATTCTGGAATGGATATTAACATGGTCAATACGGATGAAATTGGGTGCTTCATCGGTTCTGGCATTGGTGGGTTGAAGGTAACGCAGGATCAACATTCTGTTTTGATGGCCAAGGGACCTGGACGTCTATCTCCCTTCATGATTCCGATGCTTATCTTGAATATGGCATCGGGCATGTTCTCGATTTATTACAATCTGCGAGGGCCCAACGTGGCAACTTGTTCCGCTTGTTCGACTGCAAGTCATGCGATAGGTGAAGCCTGGCGGACGATCAAGATGGGAGACGCCGTGGCCATGTTTGCGGGGGGAACTGAGGCGACGATTGTCGAACTGGGTATTGGTGGGTTTTGTGCGATGCGGGCGATGAGCACGCGAAATGAGGAACCCAAACGTTCTTCCCGTCCCTTTGACGTGGATCGAGATGGTTTTGTCATGGGTGAGGGTGCCGGCGTTGTGGTTCTGGAGGAATTGGAACACGCCAAAAAACGCGGGGCTCGCATTTATTGCGAAGTGGTGGGCTATGGTAATTCCGCAGATGCCAATCACATCACATCTCCATCCCCAGGAGGGGAAGGCGCCGCTCGCTGTATGAGAATGGCATTGCGTTCCGCAGGATTAAACCCTGAGCAGATTTCGTATATCAACGCTCATGGAACATCGACCACAGTGGGAGACATCTGCGAAACACAGGCTATTAAAACAGTTTTTGGGAATCACGCCTATAAGCTCGCCGTGAGTTCTACAAAAGGGGCCACCGGGCACATGCTGGGTGCAGCAGGTGCTGTGGAAATGGCTATCTGCGCCAAGGCTATCCTCACCGATGCTGTGCCTCCCACGATCAATCTCGATCAACCGGATCCATTGTGTGACCTTGATTACGTTCCGCACAGCGGGCGCGAGCTAAAGGTGGACGCGATTGTGAACAATTCCTTCGGATTTGGAGGGCACAACTCGTGTATCGTGGCTCGTAAATTCGTCGGGTAACTCATCCCGATTGATCCGCCTTTAAGGTAGAATCGGGATTGGACCCTAAAGATTCGGAGGCAGCTTCACGGCACGCCTCTGCCACGATGGCTAGCTGCTCCAAAAAATGAGCATGGTCTTTTTTCGGTAGTGCTTTAAGCACATCCTGTTGAAGTTTAACGGCGATCTTGCGAGCCTGATCATAGGTTTGTCTCCCCAGTTCTAACAATAGAATCTGGCGGGCTCGCTTATCCTTGAGGTGGGGGCGGCGTTGAATCAATCCATTCCGTTCCATGCGTTCCAACAGTGCTGCCACCGTGTTGGGGTCGCTGGACATTAATTCCGCGATCTTTCGTTGAGTTAACGACGCGCCCTCGTCCTCCAGTAACGTTCGCAAGACAGTAAATTGATCGGGAGTGATGCTAAGATGAACGATGCGACGCCGAAAGGCCTGGTTCAGGCTAAACCACGCATGGCGAAGCAGCAGAGGGACACGCCGGCGTTGCGGGGCGTCGATGGGCAATGAGTCAGTCCCCGTTTTCGCACTCTCAGATTGTCGCATAGATTGTTTTGAGGGTTGCAAAAGTAATACGTGTAGGTATTATTTAAGTCAACGGTCATGATCTTGTCGAATTGTTTTGTTTGTTTGGGGTTTGAGTTTCCTGAAAGGGAAGGGTTTTTGACCCGATGATGATTTGTTCGCCAACATTTAATTAGCCAACATGAAAATATTTCTTTTTCTGGCAACTCTTGTTGCTGCCTCGTCTATTGTGCGTGCTGCTCCTGTTGAGGGTTGGCTCTCTTGGAGAGGTCCCAACCAAAATGGGACGTCCAATGAAAAAGGGTTGCCCACAAAGATTGACGGCGACCATCCGCTTTGGAAAATGCAATTTCCTGGCCAATCAACCCCCGTGGTCGCCAATGGAAAGGTTTATGTCGTTGGTTATTTGGGTGAGGGGGCAGATTTGCAGGAAGGGGTGGGGTGTTTTGATGCTGAGACAGGCGTCAAACTTTGGGAGCAACGCAATAATGATTTTCTGAGTGACACGATTTATTTACGTTACGCTACTTCCAGTCCGACCCTAGATGCGGAGACGGGGAATGTCTATGTTCAGGGCACGCAGGGGATTCTTTCCGCCTACACAGGCGATGGTAAATTGCTCTGGCAACATTCAATGATGGAAAAATACGGGCGTTTGACCTTTCCGAACAGCCGGACGGCATCTCCCGTTGTGGATGGAGATCTCGTTATTACACGTGGCATCACGGCGAATTGGGGTGCGCAGGGTGCGGCGGGCGATCGTTTTTACGCGTTCGATAAAAAGACGGGTGAGCTAGTGTGGGTTTCGACTCCTGGTGATCGCCCTCGCGATAATTCGTTTTCGCACCCCTATGTTGGTTTCTCAAACGGTAAACGGGTTTTTTATACGGCGACCGGAGACGGATCGATTGTGTGTGTTAACGCTCGCACTGGAGATCCCATTTGGCGCATCCCTTTGTTCAAGGCTGGAATTAATGCCACGGTGTTGGTTCATAATAACGACAAGGTGGTCGCCATTTACGGGACCCCCTATGAACCCGGTCAAATGGTGGCTCTAAAAATACCCCAAGTCGTGCTGACAAATGAGTCGGCTGGACCGGTGGTGGTGGAACGGGGTCAAACTGAACTTTGGGCCAACGAACTTTCCACATCGACGAGTTCTCCGATTTTGGTTGGAGACCGAATATATGTTGTGAGCGAGAAGGGAAATCTTTGCGGTGTGGATGCGATAACAGGAAAGGTTCTCTGGAAAGAACAAATTGGTATTGAACAACGGAACGCTTGCCTTGTTTATGCGGATGGCAAACTTTACGTGCCGATTCTTGATGATCCCAAGACCAAAACCGAGGGGGGCGAGTCTGGAGCTAAAGGGGCTCTGTATATCTACGATGTCAGCAAAGACGTGCCTCTTCAACTTTCCCATACTTCACTTGAGGGTCGTTGCTTCGGAACCCCAACGGTCTACAACGGCAAAGTTTACATTCAGACAACGCGCCACCTTTACGCCTTCGGAAAAAGTGGAAATAGCGTCAATCAGATCAAAATGCAGGTCGCTGAAAAATGGCCTGCCCCAGGTCCAGCCACTCAGTTGCAAATAATCCCGAGCGAGGTAAACCTAAACCCCGGAAGCAAAGCCAAGTTTCGACTACGGTCATTGGATGAAAACGGTTTCACTGTTGCCGAGATTACAGACGTGAAATCTGTCAAATGGGCTTCCTATATTCCACCGACGGCTCGAGTCATATCGACGATGAAGGGCAGCTTCAATGCAGAAGGTGAATTAGTAGCGAGCCTAGAACAGACTGCTTCTGCGGGTGCCTTTGAGGCGACGCTGGGCAACCTTGTCGGTCACATCCGAGGCCGGGTATTACCGGGTTTGCCGATCAAACAAGATTTTGAAGGCTTTCCATTATCGGAAATCACGACCAACACGATCGAGGTGCCAACTGCCTTTGCGTATCCTCCTCTGCCTTGGATCGGAGCGCGCTTCAAATTCGATGTGCGTGAAAAAGAGGGAAACAAGGCTTTGCTCAAAACGATTGATAACAAATTTTTCCAACGCGGGACCGTGTTCATGGGAACGCCTGACATGAGTAACTACACGATTCAGGCCGATATCCTGAGCGAGGGGAACAAGCGTAAAATGTCGGAAGTAGGAATCATCAATCAGCGTTACATCATCGTGTTAAAAGGCAACGATCAAAAGTTGGAGATCAATTCCAATCTGGAACGGCTCCGAGTTCCGGCCACGGAAGATCCATCCAATTTCAAATGGAGCCCGAACATTTGGTATCGTTTGAAAGCACGTGTAGATATTCAACCCGACGGAACTGGGGTTGTGCGTGCGAAAGCGTGGAAGAGGGACGAACCGGAACCGGAAGGATGGACGCTGGAAGTTCCTCACAAAACGGCGCACCGGAGTGGGTCTCCGGGGTTGTATGGATTTGCTCCGCAAGATATGAAAGTGGCGATCGACAATGTGATTGTCACCGCGAATTAAAAATTATGGTTGATTCACTTTTGCTCAAACTCTTTATGTGGAAATCGTCTGTTATTAAATCCATCCCTTTTATGCTCGTGGCTTGCACACTACAAGCGGCCGATTGGCCACAGTGGGGTGGCAATGATCCGGGTCGGAATATGTATTCTCCTGCCACGGGTTTACCGGATCGTTTTGAGCCGGGAAAAATGAAATCTGGAACTGAGGAGATCGATCTCACGACGACAAAAAACGTGCGTTGGGCTACCAAGTTAGGATCGCAAAGTTACGGCAATGTCACCATCTCCGGCGGAAAAGTATTTGTCGGCACTAATAATGACTCGCCTCGTGACAAGAAACACCAAGGGGATCGAAGTATATTGATGGTTTTTGATGAAAAATCAGGAGAATTCCTTTGGCAACAGGTTGTTCCCAAATTGATTTCAGGAAAGGTAAATGATTGGGAGAATCTTGGAATTCTATCCTCACCAACAGTTGAAGGTGACCGGGTTTACCTCGTGACGAGTCGTTGCGAAGTGATTTGCCTTGATGTCAACGGTCTGGCGAACGGAAACGATGGTCCATTCAAAGACGAAGCTCAATACATGGTGGGTCCAGGAAAACCCAAGATAGATATGGGGCCAAAGGATGGTGATATTATCTGGCGATACGACATGATGGATGAGTTGGGTGTGTTCCCCCATAACGCGGCGAACAGTTCCGTGATCATTGTCGGGGACGTTGTTTACACCTGCACCTCGAATGGACAGGATTGGACTCACTCCAATATCCCTTCGCCACTATCTCCGAGCTTTATCGCACTCAACAAATGGACAGGCGAACTGATCGGCGAGGATGATGCGAAGATTGGGCCGCGAATTTATCATGGCCAATGGAGTTCCCCATCTACAGCGAAAGTAAACGGCAAGCAGCTTCTCTTTTACGGAGGTGGAGACGGAGTGTGTTATGCCTTTGACGGCACCCCAGTCAAGGACGGAGAGATTAGTTATTTGAAAAAAATATGGTGGGTTGATTGCAATCTGCCTGAGTACAAAATAAAGGATGGCAAGCCAATCAAATACCCCGCAGCTGAAGGTCCTAGTGAAATCAATTCAACCCCTGTGTTCTGGAAGAACCGAGTTTATGTCGCCACGGGGCAGGATCCTGAGCATGGCGAAGGGGTTGGAGTATTGACGTGCCTTGATGCAACTCAAACGGGAGACATCACAAAAACGGGAAAGATTTGGACCTACAACAAAATTCACCGTAGCATTTCATCGGTATCGATAACGCCTGAAGGTTTGGTGTTTATAGCTGATTTCTCCGGATTCATCCATTGCTTGGATGCGGAAACAGGCAAGCCCTATTGGGTTCATGACATGAAAGCCCATATGTGGGGATCGACCCTTGCAGCGGACAACAAAATTTACGTCGGGGATGAGGACGGTGATTTCACAGTATTGGCGGCAACCAAAGAAAAGAAAGTGTTCAGTGAGGTCAATCTTGGGGCCCCCATCTATTCGACGCCCGTCATCGCGAACGGTGCGATTTATGTCCAAAGCAACACGCACCTTTATGCGTTCTTCGATTCCGCTCTGGCCAAGGCCACGCAGGATAATCCGAGTGCCAATAAGAAATAACTTGTCCGTACCACACCCTGAGTATTCAAGAAACTGTAAATCGTAACATGAGTTCCAGCCTACCTTCTCAATTGAGCATTGCAGCCGCCCAACAGAAACTTGATTCCCACACACGCGAGATCGTGCAGTGGCATTTTTCTCCAGAAACTGGTTCGCCTTTCTGGCTTGATTGGGCAAAAAAAGCGGGTTGGAATCCTGCAACAGAGATTCAATCCTTTGCTGACATCCTTAAGTTCCCTCATTTTCAGGATGAATGGCTTCGTGATTTACCGAACCATGTGTGGGTGCCCAAGCAGTATCAGGGGCGTCCTTTCAATATTTTTGAAACAGGCGGCACCACGGGAATGCCCAAACAGCGCATCGGCTGGGAGGATTACAAGACCGATTACAGCGATTTTTCGCGAACACTTTCGGATGCTCAATTTCCTCGGAATGAGTATTGGTTGATGGTCGGACCGACCGGGCCTCGTCGTTTGCGACTGTCCATTGAGCACCTTGCCAATGAGCGCGGTTGCTCGTGTTACTTTATCGACCTTGATCCACGTTGGGTTAAAAAAGTTCTTGGAAACAAGCAATATGAAGTGGCACGCGCCTATATGGATCACGTGGTGGATCAGGCTATCACCATCCTAAAAAATCGTAAAGTGAGTGCGTTGTTCACGACACCCAAACTACTCGAGGCACTGGGGGAAAAAATTAATTTGTGGGATGCTGGCATTCGAGGGGTGTTCTGTGGCGGCACCACGATGGCTCCGCAATATACGCGATTCATCGTGGAGGAGGTTTTGGAAAACCGTATTGGATTCGTGCCGACGTATGGAAACACTCTCATGGGTCTGGCGGCTAGCAGACCTCTCACGCCTGCCGATAATTACTCGATCACTTATCACGCACCCCAGCCTCGTGCAGTCCTCCGCGTGGTGGATCCCAATGACACCACGCAATTAAAAAATTACGGTGAATGGGGACGAGTGGAGTTGACCACATTGACCCGCGAATTTTTCATGCCGCGTTTTCTTGAGCGTGACGAGGCGTTGCGCAAAGAACCCTGCGATCTTTACCCGTGGGATGGTGTCGCCGAGGTGCGTCCGTTCGGAGCCATGGAAAAAACAATCATTGAAGGGGTCTATTGAGAGGACTCGTGGGAGTGTTGATTGCTGAGCGATCGGTTAAAAACGACTGTCATCGGAAAAAAGGATAGGTTGATCAACTCTTTTTATATTGGAACGCTTGCGGACAAATAATGTTCAACTACCATGTTGCAAATACTGAACAAATAAATTTCATGAAATCATTGATAACGAGTCTCGGTTTGGGATTGAGTCTGGCCTTCGCTGCCACCGCTCAAGAAGCGAAGTCTGGGTTAGACACACAAAAACAAAAAGCCGGTTACGCGATCGGCATGAACATCGGTTCTAGCTTTAAAAAGCAGGGCTTGGAGATAGATTTAGATACCCTTTTCAAAGGGGTAAAGGACGGATATACGGGTGGCAAAGCATTGATGACCGAAGAGCAAAGCCAGGAAGTCATGACGATTCTGCAAAAGGAAATGGCCGCCAAACAAGGAGAAAAGATGGAGCAGGCCAAGAAGGATGGGATTGTTTTTCTGGAAGCTAACAAGAAGAAGGATGGAGTCAAAACTACCGCTTCGGGGCTACAATACAAAAGCTTGGTTGAAGGCAAAGGAGCTAAACCAAAAGCAACCGACAACGTCACCGTGAACTACAAAGGGACACTGGTCGATGGCACGGAGTTCGACAGTTCCTATAAGAGGAACGAGCCGGCCAAATTCCCGCTGAATGGCGTTATTCCTGGGTGGACGGAAGGATTGCAATTGATGGGCGTCGGCTCGAAATATCAGTTTGTTATCCCTTCGCAGCTAGCTTATGGAGAGCGCGGCGAAAGTGGAGCTATTCCCCCCAATTCCACCCTGATTTTTGAAGTGGAACTTATTTCGATCGATAAAGAACCCGCACCGGAAGCAAAGTAAACCCTGATTTTTACCACAAAAGGCCTCACCTAAAGTGAGGCCTTTTTTTATTCCTTGGCGGAGAATAATCAAGTTGGGTGCATGACGAAAATCTTCGAAAATCTTCGAACGGGTTGGTTTCGGTTTTTTTTGTGGCTTTCATATATAGCATTCGATATACTTTGCTCATCATGAATGATTCCATCTCACCACAGTCCTTGCTTGAGCAGGCCGGCCAGATTC
>CAMBHS010000096.1 GCA_945867235.1 Akkermansia muciniphila | reverse complement strand
AAAAACTACAACATTACTTTCACCACGGATCCCGAAGGACGAGCCACGATGGGAGGGAGTTCTGGGGGTGCCGCTGCTTTTACCATGGGGTGGTTTCGCCCGGATCTTTACAGGAAAATCCTAACTTACTCCGGAACTTACGTGAATCAACAATCCCCCTTAAATCCAGTGTCTCCTCAGGGGGCATGGGGTTACCACGCTTATTTTATTCCGGCGAGCGATCGCAAACCGTTGCGTGTTTGGTTGGAAATCAGCGAGAATGATAACGGATCAAAAAGAGACGAGGCATCGCTGCATAATTGGGTGATGGCTAATCGAAGAATGGCAGCCGTGCTCAAAGCAAAGGGGTATCCCTACCGCTATGTATTCGCGGAAGGGGCTGGTCACACGGATGGGCGGGTGACTCGTCAAACACTTCCCGATGCACTCACCTGGCTTTGGGACGGCTACGTTGTCCGGTGATGGGTGGGGGTGGATGATTATGATCAACGATGCCGACCATGGGGATCGAGTGCGTCTCGCAAACCATCGCCAATAAAATTCAACGCGAGTAACATCACCACCAGCAACATCCCGGGAAACACGACCATCCACCAATAAATACGGATGGGGTTAATCTGAGCCGCTCCTTCCGCCATCAGAGACCCGAGACTTGCTTGGGGCGGTTGAATTCCCAAACCGAGATAACTCAGAAATGATTCGTAAAGAATGACGGAAGGG
This sequence comes from Akkermansia muciniphila, assembly GCA_945867235.1. Lineage (GTDB taxonomy): Bacteria > Verrucomicrobiota > Verrucomicrobiia > Limisphaerales > SXQI01 > SXQI01. The sequence continues at coordinate 9,958 of CAMBHS010000096.1, read as the reverse complement.
ATGGTGAGAGTGAGATAGACAATCACCACGCCGGCGACGTTGGGTAAAATGTGAGTGCGCAGAATATGAAAATGCGATGCGCCCATCGCGCGACTCGCATCGACAAAATTGCTCGTGCTCAAGGAAAGGACTTCTCCCCGCACAATACGAGCCATGGTCAACCACGATACGGCACCCAGCCCAGCGAACAGAAATAGGAGCCGAGCCATGCCAGCGGTTTCGTTTGAAAATGTTTGTTGCAACCAATTTTTAAATAAACCTTCCAAGGTGGTGATGAGCACAATGACAAAAATGACGGAGGGCAATGAATAGAGGATGTCAACGATGCGCATCATAACTTCATCCCAACGTCCACCCGCATAGCCAGCAACCGCTCCCCACCCCACACCGATGAGAAGGCTTACCCCGGCACCTACGATTCCCACGAGCATCGAAATCCTTGCCCCATACATCAACCGACTCAAGAGATCGCGACCCATGAGATCCGTTCCGAACCAGTGGGACGAAGAGGGAGGTTGCGCGATGGCGTCGGTCAGGGCGGTGGGGGATTGGTGCGAAATCCATGGATGCAGAACCACCACGAAAATCAAAACCACGAGCACCCAGAAACTCGTGATGGAGATTGGATTCCTGTAAAACTGCTGCCAGGCACGTTGCGAAGGAGAGAGAGTGGGAGTGCTCATGATTTGTATCTCACGCGGGGATCCAGCCACGTGTAGGCCACATCCACCAATAGATTCAATACAAGGAGTAAAAAAGCGTAAATCAATACCAACCCCACGATGAGCAAGTAATCACGATTTAAGGCACTGTTGATAACAAACACTCCCATCCCGGGGATTTGAAATAAACTCTCCACGACAAATGAACCGGTCAACAGGTCTGCCAATAGCGGACCGGAGTAGGAAACCACAGGCAGAACGGCGATCCGGAAACCGTGTTTCCACAGGATTCTTGTTTCGCTTAAGCCTTTGGCTCTTGCAGTAACCAAGTAAGGCGCGTGCATTGTTTTCACCATTCCCTCGCTCATGAGTCGAGCGACTTTGCCGCTGAAATAAATACCCAGTGTGACGGTAGGTAAAATGAACTGCAACGGGTCTCCCCACAAGGCGACTGGAAATAATTTCCATTGAACCGCAAACACGATGACTAATAACGGCCCCACCACCAATGCGGGCACGCAAACAAAAAGTAATGCCATCGAATTCCCCGCAAGTTCGAACCATCGCCCCTTCCAGACAGCGGTGTAAAAGCCCAGTGGAATACCAACGCCGAGCGCAAATAGAAAAGCTGAAATACCGAGGGCTGCCGAGACCGGCAATGCCTGCCCGATGATGTCGTTTACCGAATGATTTCGTTGTTTGAGCGAAGGTCCAAAATCCCCTCGGGAAAGACCTTTAAGGTAAAGCATGTACTGCTTCCATAGGGGCTCGTTCAAGTGGTAACGCTCCAAAAGACGGCGTTCGATTTCGGGTGAAGCCGGTTTGCGCTCCTTATCAAAGGGACCGCCAGGTGCGATCCGCACGAGCAAAAAAGCTAGCAGGCTGATCAGCAGCAAAAGGGGAGGCAACGCCATGAGCCGCTTTAAAAAATACATCAGCGCACTCCCTCTCGTTTCCGTTTTTTTATTGTGCGTATCGGATGTTCATCGCGGATGTTGTTGTGCAGACCTGTGATCTCATCGGGATCGAACAGATTGAATCCGACATAGATATAGAGCGGCAAAATTGGAAGGTCTGTCCGCACGATCAACGTCTCTGCTTCGCTCAAGTATTTTGCCCTCTGCACGGGTTCGTCCGTCGCATTGGCCTTGCGCATCCATTCGTCAAACTGCGGATTCTTCCAACCGGTTCGATTATTAGGATTGGCACTCATGAACATGTCTAGGAAAGTATTTGGGTCGTTATAATCGCCCACCCAACTGCTGCGACTGAGATCAAAATCCAACTCAGATTGCGCGCGAAGGTAGGTTTTCCACTCCATCGATCGCAACTCCACCTCTACCCCCAATTCACGCCTCCACATTTCTTGTAATTCAATCCCGATCATCTCATGTGAACGCGACGTGTTGAAATGGTAACTCACGCGTGGAAACCCTTTACCCCCTGGATAGCCTGCTTCAGAAAGCAGGCGACGCGCCTCCTCCGGGGAGAAACCTAGACCTTCAGGTGATTTATAATTCCCAATACCCGGGGGCACTAAAAACGAGACGGGCCGCTCTCCTCCTCGAGTCACGCGCTCGGTGATTCTCTTTTTATCGATGACGAGTGCAAAAGCTTTCCGGACACGCACATCATCAAATGGTTTTCGCGTGACATTGCACCGCACAAAATAACTTCCAAGATAATCAAACACATGAAAATCACGCCGCTTTTTTAATAAATCCACCAGTTCTGCTGGGATGACATCTTTATCCCAAACAATATCAACCTGCTTGGTGAGATATAAATTCAAGGCGGTTGCAGGACTGTTCGCCGGCATGAGATCCACCCGATTCATCTGCACATTGGCGGCATCCCAATAATTTGGATTTTTACGAATACTAACCCGATCCTCTAATCGCCAATCGATCAGTTGATAAGCGCCGCTCGAAGGAAGTGGTCTGGCATGGATCCATCGATCTCCATATTTCTCAATGGTCCAACGAGGCATCACGGCATGAGTTTGGAACGCGCACAATTCAAGAAAGAAAGGTGTTGGGTTCACTAACTCCACCTGCACGGTATACCGATCCAAAGCATGAACCGCTACGTCTGCGGCGTTGGTGAGTTTACCTGTATTGTATTCCTCCGCATTTTTGATGTAGTAGAGATTCCCGGCATAGTCGGCCGCCGTCATTGGATTCAAAACGCGCAACCACGAATACAGCACGTCCTCAGCCACGATCGGTTCACCGGTGGACCAAACCCCATTTGTTCTGAGATGAAACGTATAGATTCGCCGGTCGGAAGAGATATCCCATCGCTCAGCTAAACCGGGTTCCGCTTGAGCATGAACCTCGTTAAATCTTGTCAACCCTTCGAATAAAGTCAGGGCTATGCGTGTGTCGGGTTGTCCCGTGATGATGGCCGGATCTAGGGATTCGACTTCTTTCCCATTGATGATGATCAGATCGGCTCTGTCGATTTTGCGCGAACACCCCGCGAGAATCCCCGAGATCAGGAATAGGCTCAGGAAATAAAACAGCCCCCTCGGCTTTTTTCCAAGGGGGCTGTTTAGTGGCCTCATGGGGCAAATTATTTATTGGTGGTGCTTTTCGGTGCGGGAACAACGGCGTTCGTTGTAGTCAGCGGAATCTGCAAAAACTGGCTATTAGTAGGGGGTGCCACTGGTGCAATGACGGGAAGCACCTGAGTGCCGAGTAATTGCCCCACGCCTTCGCGACGTGCTTTGGCAGCATGGGAATTCATCATGCCGAGCAGGAGCGACATTCCTAAAAAAAGACCCGCTGCATACTTGGTGGCCTTGGTGAGCACATTGCCTGAACCCGATCCAAACAAGGCATCGGAGGCTCCTGCGCCAAAGGCCAGACCTGAGCCTGCTTCTTTTTTAGGAAGCTGCATCAGCACAAGAAGTATCAGGATCAAACAGTTGACAATTAAAGCTGCCGTGAGCAGCACAATGATTAAATTCATAAATAATTAGATCGAATTCTTAACAATATCAGAAAAACCACGAACCTCCAAGGACGCACCACCGACTAGGGCCCCGTCCACATCGGGTTGACTCATCAACTCCCGAGCATTGGACGATTTAACGCTGCCACCATACTGGATCCGGACATGACGCGCTGTGCTTTCATCGAACATTATCGCCAATCGGCGGCGGATGTATGCGTGAACTTCCTGCGCTTGCTGGGGGGTCGCAACTTTTCCCGTTCCTATCGCCCAAACTGGCTCGTAAGCGATGATGGATTCTTCGAGTTGCCCTTTGGTGAGCCCCTTGAGACTTCCCTCGAGTTGGGCTTCAATCACGGCCTCGGTTTGACCCGATTCGCGTTGATGCAACAACTCTCCAACGCAAATAATCGGTTTGAGTGAAGCTCCCAATGCTGCCGCTGCTTTCGTGGCGACGAGGGCATCGGTCTCACCGTTAAATTGGCGGCGCTCGGAATGTCCCAAAATGACATATCGCACCGAAAACTCCTTGAGCATTCCCGCAGCAATCTCACCTGTGTAGGCACCGCCAATATGTTGGCTCATGTCCTGTGCACCCAAGCGGATGTTGGAATCAAGAACTACTTTCGAAACTTCTGAGAGTGCTGTGAAAGGCGGGCAAACTACAATGTCCACTTCTTTCACTGCAGCGAGTTCACGCTTCAACCCATTCACAAGATCAAGGGCTTCCGCCACTGTCTTGTTCATCTTCCAGTTGCCCGCGATAATAAGCTTACGTTCTTTTACCATGAATAATTCCTTAAACTATTAGCACGTTCATCGAGCATTGCCAAGTGCCGCGACACCGGGCAACTCCTTACCTTCCAAGAACTCCAAACTGGCTCCACCGCCAGTGCTCATGAAACTCACTTCACTCCCCAACCCAGCGACGTTCAATGCTTTGACGCTATCCCCACCCCCGATAATACTTTTGGCACCATTATTTTTGGTGGCATCAACGACCGCCTGAGCCACGGCGAAAGTGCCTGCAGCAAACCTTGAATCCTCGAAAATACCCATCGGTCCATTCCAAAGAATAGTTTTAGCTTTTGAAATCTCAGAAGCAAAAGCGGCGGCGGTGGAAGGTCCTATATCCACACCTTCGGATTCCTCCGGAATATCTCTCGCCGTGTTCACCCGGGGATTCTGCAAATCAAAAATTGCGCGACCTTTCCTATTCTTCCGTCCTGTATCCACAGGGTCGGCAATCACGTTGTCCGTAGGGATAAGAAATGTTACGCCCTTCTGCTTGGCTTTGATGATCGCCGCGTTGGCGACCTCGGTTTTATCCGGCTCAACAAGGGATTTTCCGATGCAAATTCCGTCAGCCAATTTGAACGTGTAGGCCATGGCACCACCGATCAAAAATACGTCTGCTTTTTCCAAAAGACGATCGATGACCTTGATTTTATCCGAAACTTTGGCTCCTCCTAAAATAACTACAAAGGGTCGTTCAGGATTCTCCAGTTCATCACCTAGAAATTGAAGCTCGCGTTCCATGAGCAATCCTCCGCAACAGGCCCCGCCACGTTTGGCGATGACTGTGGCGACTCCCACGGTTGATGCGTGGGCGCGATGGGCGGCACCAAAAGCATCGTTGGCAAAGATATCTCCTAATACCGCCAATTTTTCAGAAAAGCCGGAGTCATTGGATTCCTCCTCGCCATAAAAGCGGACATTTTCCAAAAGTAAAATCTCGCCATTCTTAAGCGAAGCAACTTGTTTTTCCACGGCCTCACCGATGCAGTCGTCGGCAAATTGAACCGGCAATCCCAGCATTTCACCAAGCATGACAGCAACAGGCCTCAGGGACATCGACGCTTCGCGCTTTCCTTCGGGACGCCCCAGATGAGCCATCAAAACAACCTTGGCTCCTCGGTCGATCAGATGGCGTAATGTGGGCAGGGTTTCCTTGATTCGCGTCGAATCATTGATCACCATCTGACCGTTTTGTGCGGCCATCGGCACGTTGTAATCCACGCGCATCAACACCCGCTTACCACTTACTTCGACGTCTTTAATAATCAGCTTCCCCATAAACGCAAACAAGATGTGAAGCCTACCAGAACTCCCCTCCAAGTCAAAGTCAAATTACTCGAATTTTAGATAGAAACCTGCTAAAATGCAGTCTTAAAACCCAGAAAAACCCTAACCGCTCTGAGATGGGAGAAGTTGGCACAACCGGTCTATTTCTTGCAACGAATGGTCATGGGTCACCGTGATGCGAAGACGTGCTCGATTCTTGGGAACCGTCGGGAATCGAATGGCAGGAACCATGATGCCTTGTTCGAAAAGAGATTTGGACAATCGCAGTGCGTTTTGTTCATCCCCGATTATGAAGGGATGAATTAACGAGCTCGGAATTTGTGCCGTTAATTGGGAAAGCTTGTTTCTCAAATGGTGCACCAATTTCCAAACATTCCGTCGCCGATCAGCCCCCTCTTTTTCAAGCAATCGGAGAGCCGCTATTACGGCACCGGAGGACGCTGGGTTGGGGGCAGTAGAGAAAATGAAACTGCGTGCCTGGTTGATCAAGTAGTCGATTAAAGTGCGGCTGCCTGTGATATATCCGCCTGCCGCTCCCAATGCTTTACCAAGCGTTCCCATTTGGATTTCAACCTGATCTGTCAATCCAAGATCCTCAATCAACCCGCTTCCACGCTGGCCAAACAACCCAGACGCATGTGCTTCATCCACCATCAACCAAGCTCCGTATCGAGCTTTCAACGCAACGATTTCGCGCAATGGAGCTTGATCCCCATCCATTGAAAAAACGCTTTCTGTAATAATTAGAATGTTTCCACCTGGCTCGAGCGTTCGAGTCGCCCATTGGAGAATGGATTCCAAATCATCCAAGTCGTTATGATGAAAAATCCGCAATTTAGCACCGGATAATCTGATGCCATCCAACAGGCACGCATGGGCAAGTTTATCAACGATGACGATGTCCTCTTTGCTGATCAACGCGGGGATCGTGCCTAGAGCAGCGGCAAAACCTGTGGAAAAACACAGGGCCGCCTCCACTCCCTTAAAACTGGCCAACTTTTCCTCCAGTTGGTGATGAATCCGAAGAGAACCGCAGATAAGTCTTGAAGATCCCGCTCCCGCTCCGTAATCGCAAACCGCCTTAACAGCCCCCTCCACAACCTCAGGATGATTCGCTAACCCTAGGTAATCGTTGGACGAAAAATTAAGGTATTCTTTTCCTGCGATATTGATTCGAGGCGCTTGCGCTGAATCAATCTGCCGTAATTGGCGATAGAGAAAATCGTTTTGTTTTTTTTCCAACCGATCCCTCAACACTTGATGCATCGAATTCATGCCCAGGAGACGATACGGCTATCGAGTTGAAATACTTGACCCGAAATGTTTTGTGTCCCGCAAAGGAAGGCAACCACCGACGCGACTTCTCGAAGATCACTTAATCGTCCTAACACATTCTGCTTTCTAAAATTTGAGAATTGCGACTCTGAAAGGTCTTTAGTCATGCCCGTCTTGAGAACGCCAGGAAGTATCACGTTGGCTCTGATGTTCTTTGAACCATACTCTTGGGCAATCGCCATTGTGAATCCTATCAAGCCAGCTTTAGCGGCTGAATACGCGGATTGGCCAACTGCACCCGAGCGACCTGAATAACTTGAAATATTTAAAATATGGCCGCTTCCCTGCCTCACCATGATCGGCAATACGGATTGGGAGCACAAAAAGGATCCTCTCAAATTCACGTCATGGACATGATCCCAATCTTTCTCAGTGGTCTGCAAATTCAAATGATCGCGGGTTACACCGGCATTGTTAATCAGCACATCTATCCGCCCATGGGATTGTGTCACTTGCTCCACAATATCAGCGACGGCTTCCCTATCGGTTACATCCATCTTTAGCTGAGTTACGTTCTCACTTATTCCGCATAGAGGGGTGCGATGATACCCCGCGACGACATGCCAATGGTCAGAGGTTAATTTTTCCGTCAACGCCTTGCCGAGACCTCCGGCAGCCCCTGTGATCAATACAACCGGAGGCATATTGTGCTCGCGATCATGACGGGGTGGATGGAACTGCTGCCTGCGTGGGAATAACAATAGGTCGCGGTTTCCAACGTCTGTGAACCCAAAACCAGTTTGCTGGATCTCGAAGAACCGCATTCTCAAAGACCAAGTTCATATCTCCTGCGATGTCTGTGTTGGACCGTGGAACCCCGTTGATGTGAGTGGGTATTTCATCCCCAACCTCAACCCGCCACCGCCCCAATCCGACGCGGTAATTGACAACAGTAAAAATGGGACATTTATACCTCCGAGAAAAAACAGGAGGAGCCGCACTTGTCGAACATTCTGTTCCTAAAAATGGCAACCATATCCCATTGTTCCCCGCGTGTTGATCAGCGAACAAACCCAAAATTATCCCCTTACCATTTAGTGCTTCTTTCAATTTTGAAGCCTCTGTTCGACGCTCAAACAATATCAACCCAGAGCTGTTGCGAACATTTTGTAGTATGCGATTCAATGCTGGATTCCGCAATCCTCGGTAAGTTGAAACTCCTTTGTATCCCGCCAATTTCCGAACCAGGATCAAGTTCAATTCGAAGTTACCGAAATGACCCAAAGCCACGATTCGGTTTTCCCGTAAGTTCGTGCCCGGCTTGTTTGCGATCTTTTCTACCCCCGCCACTTGGCAATATTTTTCCAACTCCTGATCACTCATGCGTGCCATGCACATAGCTGAGATATAGTTCTCGCCGATCCGACAGAAATTTTCCAAGGCAATTTCGTAAATCTCAGTGTCTGTTTTTTTTCCACCGAACACCTGCCGTAAATTTACCAGGGCGACGCGTCGGTGACGAGCGTCCAGGTAAAACGCAATACGCCCCCCAATCCTCCCCGACAGGGCCACCCATGGCAGTGGCAAAGCTTGGATGCACCGAATGATCGCGGAGGTTATGTAAAAAATAATTAAGGACATGAAGCTTGTTACTTAAAACAGATTTGACGCACACAGTCCTGAAAATCCTTTGCACCATGCAGAATTTTGATTTCGACCCGCATGAATAAAATCCTCAAATCGCGACGATCTATTTTGGGGAAGCGCACAGCATCTTTCTGAGTTGTGATAATAAAATGAGCCTGCCGCTTTTTACCCCGATTTATCACATTTAGAATTTCCTGCTGGCTGAATCGATGATGATCCGCAAACCGTTTGGCGTAGACCAGTTCAGCTCCCAATCGAAGTAGACTCGCTTCAAAACTCTCCGGTTGGGCGATCCCACTCAATGAGGCCACGCGCTTGCCCTTCAGAAAATCTAGGCTTTCCCGCTCGCCTGTGAACACATCCTCAAAAAAAAGCGGTTGATGAACGCATTCAATAATACCCGCCGTATTATTGTATTGGGCGATACGTTTACGAAGAGCCGTCGTGTCTCCATTGCTTTTCGTGATAAAAATAGTTTTGGCTCGTGCTAGATGTGCAGGGGGTTCGCGCAATGTTCCGCGGGGCAGCAAGTGTTCATTCCCGAAGGGTTGCTGATAATCAATCAATACGACATCGTGGCGCCGACCCTTCAATTTCCAGTATTGAAAACCATCATCGAGTAACAACGTGTCGCACCCGAATTTTTCGATCGCATATCGTCCACTCTTCACCCGATCCTTATCCACCAACACGACGACATCTTTCAGATTGGAAGCTAGCATGAACGGCTCGTCACCGGCCGTGTCCGAATCCAACAGGAGTGATTTACCATCTGAAACTACTCGTGGTGGGGTACGATCCTGTCGAACAAGAAGTGTATCGATCAAACGTTTGCGCAATGGCGGTGGCTTCGATCGATAACCGCGAGATAGAATTGCCACATTCCGTCCTTCGTCTTGAAGGACGCGGGCGAATTTTTCAACTACCGGAGTTTTGCCGGTTCCCCCCACAGTAAGGTTGCCGATGGCAATCACCTGCACACCCAAAGTTGAGTCCCGTAAAATTCGGTAATTGTAAAGAAACCGCCTTGTTTTTACGGCGACGGCAAATAATTTGGACAAACACAACAGGAATAGGCGAGCCAATGAAGCCCGCTTTCCAAGCCGTTGTTCGAAAATCACTTCAAGGATAAAAGTTTCGAACTTCTCGGTTAATTCCAGCCACCATTCGCGCATGCAAGGCAGATTGTGCCAAACTAAGACCCGTGAGAGCAAGAATGGTCATCAACGTAACTGGACAGCCCGAGCATCCCGAAGTTGTTGGTGAGAAGGCTGGACTACCGGATCAAATCGGTTCAATGTTCTGGGATGGAAGTAAAACAACGATTGCAAGGA
>CAMBHS010000095.1 GCA_945867235.1 Akkermansia muciniphila | reverse complement strand
GGGAACTGCCGCCGCAATCACCGCCGCGAATTACCCAGAGAGGAGAATTGAAACCGGAATAAAAGTTTGGTGCAGACCTTTTAGGCCGTTTGCTTCATTTGCAACCACTTGCGCCATCTAAGTGCCTCCAGTAGCGAAAGTCGGGTTAGCTCAACTCAGAGTCCTTAGAGCAAACCAGCAATGGGAAACTCTTTGGAATTAATCACCCACTTTTAATCACACCCCCTCACATGAAAGTGTCCCTCGATGTTTGTTCCGTCAAGCACTTTGGCGGTGTTGTGTAACGACCTAAATCATCAGCGAGTTTGAGGTGTGATGATTCGCTGAAGGCCTTGTTTTAATTTGCGACATCTTGGGGGGATCTTCGAGTCAACTTCATCGAGGCAATCCCAGTTGAAAAGTGATCTGAACTAGGAAATTTTCAGGCGGTAGGATTTTTTCCTTCGCAATGTGAACCTGATCATTATCAATGTCCTCTCCGATGTTGTTGACGAGGGCTGTGGCGTCTCGGATAAGGGAGATGATGGACCCATCGCGTTGGGCAGCAAAGATTCCTCCTTCAAAAATGGAACCGTTGTATTGCCACGAGCGCGGCGCCATGAACCCAATGGAATCGGTGTCTGTAGCATCCTTCGCGAGGGTGATGAGTTCCCCCAATGGTTTGGTGATTTTTACTCCGTTGGTCTCCCATGAAGCATGGATTGTTAGTGAATGGGTGGCAATTCGCGGGATGGCGTTCCCAGGTTGGAGGGGTATTTCTAGCGGCGTTAATCCCAGCAGGACGAAGGCCAGATTGATTTGCAAGGGGGAACTCGTCGTCACGAGCATGGCTTCGTAGGCTTTTCCTGTCTCGTGCACCAACGCGTATTCGACCAGTTGATTTCTCACTTTGACACGGGCAGGGACTGTGATGGTGCGTGTTTTTTTGTCCAGCTCGACAGACCCTATTCGCCACGTGTTCGTGCTGGTTTCCTCCACTTTCAAGGCTGTTTCCGAATTCGTATCTGATGAGGCTCTGCGTGGTTCGGGTTGGGAGGAATTGTCTAAGGTTGGTTTTATCGATTCAACAGGACTGGGACGAACCGCGCCTTCGGTAACGAACGCCGCACCACCAGCGATTGATCCCATGAGCACCCCTAACACAAAAATTCTCCAAGGTGTGGTTCGTTCCATAACCATGAGGCTTACAATTTCATAGATGACGGCATGGGTCAATGTGGAGTGAGATATCCTCCGCATTTGCCCTTGCGGTGCTCTTGAGGAACCTTATTTTAATCAATATGAATCTTTGTCGATCCGGTCGAGCAGGCAGCTTTGTGAGCTTGTTTTGCACATTTCTTTTTTTCTGCTGTCCTGTTTCCTGGGCTGCTGTCACAACAACCCCGCTGAATTTAGTTCCCAACACCTCTTTACGCAACGAACTGCAACACGCGATCACCAAAGGTGCGGGATGGCTTCTCCAATCCCAAAACACCAACGGTTGGTGGTCCACACCTGACCATCCTGCCATCACGTCGTTGGCACTCATCGCGTTATCATCTCAAAAAGATCGACTCAGCGATCCTCGCACGAAAAAGGCGATCCAACTGGGTTACAAATTCCTCAAAAGTTGCGAGCAACCCAATGGGGGCATCTACCAAAAAGAATTACCTAGTTACAATACAGCCATCTCTCTCATGGCTCTCGTCGCCGGTCAACGCGCCGAGGATCAGGGTGCTATTGTCAATGCGCGTAAATTTCTCATCGGGCTCCAGGCACAATACAATGTCACTGGCGGCACCAACAATACATTTTCCGGAGGTATGGGATACGGAAACGGCGACAAAACTCCTGACCTTTCCAATACACTTGTAGTTTTGGAAGCACTTCGGTTTAGCAAACGTGCGCTGGCTGACAAAAACATCCCCGCCGGTGGGGATCTCGACTGGGCAGCGGCGGTGGCCTTCGTTCAAAAATGTCAAAACCTCCCAAGCCACAACACGGAGCCATGGGTGTCAGGCGATCCTCAAAACAGTGGTGGATTTATCTATACCCCGGGCATCAGCAAAGCGGGTGAGACCAACCTTGCCAACGGACGCGTCGCGCTTCGTTCCTACGGAAGCATGACCTACGCCGGTCTCATCAGCTATATTTACGCCGATTTGAAACCTAGCGATCCACGCGTCACGGCTGCATTTAACTGGCTCAAGGACAATTATACCCTAACGGAAAACCCGGGCATGGGTGCCCAAGGACTGTATTATTATTATCATCTCATGACCAAAGCCTTGACTCTACATGGGGCTGACTTCTTCAAAACTAGGGACGGAAGAACCATTCATTGGCGGGAAGAAACGTCTCTTCATCTCATCAATCTGCAACATCCCGACGGGTCATGGGCCAACGAGAATGGTCGATGGTTCGAAAAAGACGCGGTTTTGGTCACTTCCTATTCCCTCATGGCGTTGGAAATGATAATGCCCAAACTTTAGCAGGTCTCGGATCTGACCAGTGAACCTTTTGAAAAGGGTGCGGTGAACCCTTTTCGCGGCTCTGCTGTCAACTCGCATAATAATCTGGATGCTTGTGTTGAGGAGGTCCGAACCGTTATTAAATGCAGACTTTGTGACGAAGAACATGTTGGCCAAACGAGTCATCCCCTGTCTGGACGTGCATCACGGAAAGGTGACGCGCGGTGTGCAATTTGGCAAAGCCGAGGAGGGAGGCCTGCGCAATGTGGGGGATCCTGTGGCATTGGCCATTCGATACGATGAGCAAGGGGCGGACGAGATGGTTTTTTTCGACATCACCGCCAGTGCCCATGGACGCGAAACAATGGTGGAAACAATTGAACGGGTGGCCGACTGCTGTTTCATGCCGTTGACGGTCGGAGGGGGGATACGCACGGTGGCAGATATGAATGTAATGTTGAAGGCGGGTGCGGATAAGATTTCAATTAATTCCTCCGCCTTGGCAACGCCGGATTTGATTCGTGAGGGAGCCGAAAAATTTGGCAGCCAATGTGTGGTGGTGTCGATCGATTGCAAGCGGACGGGATCGGGCAAATGGGAGGTGTTCTCACACGGTGGACGCAAATCCACAGGTTGGGAAGTGCTCGGTTGGGCCGAACATGCGGTTCGATTGGGTGCTGGAGAAATCGTTTTGAATAGCATTGACTCCGACGGAACTAGGAATGGATTCGACCTAGAAATCACGCGCCGAATGAGTGAGAGAGTTCCTGTGCCAGTGGTGGCCAGCGGAGGTGCCGGAACCTTGGAACACCTGTCAGAAGTGTTGGTCGAAGGCTCTGCCGACGCGGTGTTGGCAGCCAGCATTTTTCACTTCGGAGATTATACCGTGGGTCAGGTAAAAACCTACCTAGCCGGGCAAGGAATCGTGGTTCGGTTGTAACGAGAATTCTTTATTCGGAAAGTCAGAGAGGAAATTTTAACCATGAAATTCATCAAGGAACTTAAGTTTAATTCGGAAGGTTTGATTCCCGCGATCGTCCAAGAGGCGGGGACGGGTCGGGTGTTAATGATGGCGTGGATGAATCTGGCTTCGATTGAAAAAACTTTAGCTACAGGCAACACCTGTTTTTGGAGCCGTTCCCGAAATAAATTTTGGATCAAAGGCGAATCCAGTGGGCATTTTCAAAAGGTGAAAGACTTGGCGTTTGATTGCGATGGGGACACCTTACTTGTGCAAGTGGAGCAAACGGGGGCTGCTTGTCATGAAGGTTATCAAAGTTGTTTTTTTCGTTCGGTCAGAAATTCAGGAGCCGATTTTAATGTGACAGAATCTCAACTGGAAACACCGGAGCAAATGTATGGAAAGAAGGCGTCATAGGATGTTTCTCCTTGCCCGAGATCTTCGTCCTAATCATCAAACGATCCTAAGTTTTTATGCCGGAACCATGGGTTCCATTTAATACTTCGACTTGGTGGCTCAGCCTCGCCGCGATCGCTTTCGCCCGGGGGATGGATTTTCTGAGCACGTTTGTGGCGTCACCGCATCTCGTATTGGAAGCGAATCCCATCGCCAAGAAATTGGGCTGGCGAGGAGGAATGATTGTCAATGGAGTGGTCACCGTGGTGTTCGCATTCTGGACACTGCCAGCCATCATCATTATCACGACAAGTTTGTTGGTCGCCGCTCGAAATTTTCAAGGTGCGTGGTTGATGCGCACCATGGGTGAGGACGCTTACCGCGCATGGATGGGGCGGTGTCTGTCGGACGCATCGACAGGCTTGGTTTTTGGTTGCATTGCGGCGCAGTCTGCGTTGATCGCCCTAGTCGGTTTGCTCCTCTTGACATTCAGCGAGTCGCGGCTCGTTCCCGTGGGGGTTGGCATGGGAATGATTACTTACAGTCTCACGATCGCGATTTACTCATCGCTTTCATTGTGGCGGATGCGACGCCGATAGTTATGATGAGCGAATCAATTGCATGACTATGTATTCGCCAAATCTAGACGATTTCATAAAGCTATCCGAACAAGGAAATTTGATCCCGGTTTCGCGACGGTTGCTGGCGGATTTTGAGACTCCACTTTCTGCTTATCTTAAAATCCGCGGTCAAGGGGAGTCGTTCCTTTTTGAATCAGTGGAAGGTGGAGAGCATCTGGGACGTTATTCTTTTGTGGGCTGCAATCCCCGAGCCATCATCCGACAGGAAGGCGATCTGGTCTCGGTTATAGAAAACGGAAAAACAACTCAAACTTTTCGCGTCGCCCAAGAGTTGGATGGGGCTCCAAAGGATCCATCTGTTGTGAAGGATGGATTGGTGGTCGTGGAGCAAACGCTGAAACAATATCGACCTGTCGTCCTGCCCTCTCTGCCACGTTTTACAGGGGGAGCCGTTGGATTTATTGGTTATGAATTTGTTCACGATGTGGAACCGATCGTTCCGCGCCCCACGAAAAACGAGCTCAACACCCCCGTGCTTTATTTTCTTATCGCCGATGAGTTGCTCATTTTTGATCGAGTCGCGCAGACATTAACCATCCTTGTCAATGCGGTGATCGATCAGCAAACGACACCTTCGGAGGCGTATGAAAATGCGGTGAGCGAGATTGATCGTTTGATGGCATTACTGGAGCAACCCGTCGAATTTAAGCCGACGGATATGTTGGCTGATTCGACACCGCTGCCATTCGAATCCAACATGACGAAGGATCAGTTTTTCGAGAATGTTGCCCGTGCGAAAACATACATCACCCGTGGGGATATCATTCAAGTGGTGGGTTCGCAGCGTTTTTCAACGCAAACCAACGCCACGCCACTGGATATTTATCGTGCTGCTCGATCCATCAATCCGTCGCCCTACATGTTTTTGCTTGAGTTGGACGGCTTCTCCCTAGTGGGTGCCTCTCCAGAAATCCATGTGCGCTGCGAAGATCATGAGGTTGAAATCCGCCCGATAGCAGGAACGCGACCTCGTGGAAAAAATGCCGCGGACGATCTGGCTCAAGAAAAAGAACTCCTCGCTGATCCCAAAGAACGAGCGGAGCATGTGATGCTGGTGGACTTGGCTCGGAATGATCTGGGACGTGTTTGTGATTACGGCTCGATCCGAGTCAATGAATTGATGATCATCGAGCGATACAGTCATGTGATGCACATTGTTTCCGAAGTGGAAGGGAAACTTTCCGCCGACAAAACACCTTACGACCTCATGCGGGCAACCTTTCCCGCCGGCACCCTTTCAGGAGCTCCGAAAATACGGGCGATGCAGATTATTTCTGAGCTGGAACAGACACAACGAGGTCCTTATGGAGGGTGCGTTGGCTACTTTTCCTTCAGTGGAAATCTGGATTGTTGCATCACCATCCGCACGGCATTGGTCAAGGACGGACGGGTCCACGTTCAAGCGGGTGGTGGGTGGGTTCACGATTCCACACCAGAATCCGAATATCAGGAAACAGTAAACAAATCTAAAGCCATGCTCAAAGCCGTCGCATTGGCTGAAAGTTTTACCCGAACTAAAGGTTCTTAAAAAAGGCGATTGCGTTCAGCCTCTTCTAAAAGCATAAACATCGGGACACTAACAAACATTATCGGCTTGCATCATCCAACCTGAGTGAACACGGGAGAGAGGTCCAAAACGAATATCTCACCCGTAATCGGAGTCTGAAAAAATAGAAAACCAATAAATCCATGCGTCTTAAAGCTTTGTTATTATTTCTGCTGAGCTTGGGATCCTTCTTCGTGGAGGCTCAAAACAGCACCAACCTCACCTTAAAAAAAGGAGATCACATCGCTCTGGTAGGCAATGCCCTTCCCGACCGATTCCAACACTCTGGATGGCTAGAGACATTGGTGCATGCACGATTTCCTGATCATCAACTCGTTATTCGCAACCTTGCCGCTGCTGGCGATGAGGTCGCATTCCGTCACCGATCTGAGAATTTTGGAACGCCTGATGATTGGTTGAAACGCACCCAGGCCGATGTGATCTGGGCATTTTTTGGATTCAATGAGTCCTTTAAAGGTCCGGAAGGTTTGGACAAATTCAAACAGGATCTGGACAAATACCTTAAGGAAATCTTAGCAAAAAGTTTTTCGGATCGGGGACCAACAAGGGTCGTTCTATTTTCACCGATCGCGAATGAAAAACATTCTGACCCAAATTTTCAGGACCCGGCTGGGAATAATGCCAACATTCAGCTTTATACCGCAGCGATGGCCGAGGAAGCCGCGCGCAACAAGGTGCAATTTGTAAATTTGTTCCAACCGTCGCAAAAACTTTTCGCCGCAAGTGCCGCTGAAGGAAAATCGCTGACTGTGAATGGGGTTTACCTGACCGATGAAGGAGATCGCCGAATCGCTCCGGTGATTTTTCAGAATGTTTTTGGCGAACCCGCTCCAGAAGGTAATTTCAAGAAGTTGCGAGAAATCGTGAACGAGAAAAATGCACAGTGGCACGGACGATATCGCACTATCGATGGCTACAATGTGTATGGAGGTCGTTCGAAATTAAGTTTTGAATCGGGAAAAGGGGGACCTCAGATCACCAATTATAAGGTCATGCAAGAGGAGATGGGGCAACGCGATGTGCTCACTGCAAACCGGGATAAGCGAGTCTGGGCTGTGGCTCGTGGGGCTGATTTGGTGGTGGATGATTCGAATCTTCCCAGCGTGACCCAGGTGGAGACGAATAAACGCGGCACCCTCCCCGATGGCAGCCATACCTTCCTCGGCGGCGAGGCGGCCATTGCCAAGATGACGATCCACTCGGGGATGAAGGTCAATCTATTCGCCAGCGAAGAGCAATTTCCAGAACTCGTCGCCCCAGTGCAGATGGCCTGGGATACACGGGGTCGTCTCTGGGTGGCGGCATGGCTTAATTATCCCGGACGTGCGCCGACGAGTAAAACCGGCGATAGTTTGCTCATATTTGAAGACACGGATGGAGATGGCAAAGCGGACAAATGCACCCATTTTGCGGACGACCTGAACGGTCCCACGGGATTTCAATTCTATAAGGATGGGGTGCTGGTCATGCAGGCACCTGATCTTTGGTTCATGCGCGACACCAACGGCGACAGCCGCGCAGATACCAAGGAACGCGTCCTTATGGGGCTAGACTCCGCAGATTCCCATCATACAGCCAACGCCATCTGCTTGGATCCGGGTGGTGCTATTTACTTGAGCGACGGTGTTTTTCACCGCACCCAAGTTGAAACAGGACGCGGTCCCGTCCGCAATAACGACGCCGCAATTTATCGCTTCGAGCCCAGCACAGGTCGATTTGAAACCTATATCTCTTACGGATTCGCGAATCCGCACGGAAGGGTATTTGATGCGTGGGGAAACGACATCGTGACCGACGCCACCGGCAACGCGAATTATTTCGGAGCCGCATTCAGCGGACATATCGATTATCCGTCGAAACATCCGGGCATGAAGGAATTTTGGAACCGCCCCTCCCGGCCCTGCCCCGGGACAGGTATATTGACCAGTCGCCATTTTCCTGAAGAGTTCCAGGGGAATTTCCTCAACGTGAATGTGATCAGTTTTCAAGGTATCTATCGCGTCAAAATGTCGGATGAAGGGTCTGGCGTTAAAGGGGAATCATTGGAAAATTTAATTTCCTCAAGCGATCCAAATTTTCGCCCCAGCGCAGTCAGTGTCGGTCCCGATGGAGCCATTTACATCACCGATTGGCATAATCCGATCATCGGCCATATGCAGCATCATTTGCGGGATCCAAATCGCGACCACGGTCACGGTCGAATTTATCGCATGACTTACGAAGGTCGCCCTCTGCTCAAACCAGCCAAAATCCGTGGCGAATCCGTGGCGAACCTCGTCAAGCTACTCGCGGAACCCGAAAACCAAACTAGGGAACTCGCCAAAGTAGAATTAGGCACCCGTCCTGCGAAAGAGGTTGTTGCAGCTGTTAAAAAATGGGCAACGACGCTTGATAAAAATGACCCAGCCTTCCATCACCACCTCATGGAAGTTTTGTGGGTGCACCAATGGATGAACGTGGTGGATGTGCCCCTGCTGAAGCAAATGTTGAATTCTCCCGAACCGAAGGCGAGGGCGGCTGCAGCGCGAGTCCTGTGTTACTGGAGAGACCGTGTTCCCGATTCCCTGTCATTATTCAAAACATTAGCAGGCGATCCTCATCCTCGCGTGCGCCTCGAAGCCGTCCGTGCAGCGAGTTTCTACAAGGACGAAGCGGCAACCGATGTCGCCCTCGGCATCCTCAAACATCCCACCGATTATTATCTGGATTACACCTTGCGCGAAACCCTGCGACAACTCGAACCCTCATGGCGTCAAGCGATCGCATCCGGTCGCCCCATTTCCACTGAGAATGTCGCTGGTATCGATTACCTCATCAGCCGGGTCAGCACGTCTGAATTACTGAAAATGCAACGGACAGATGCCGTCTTGGAATCCATCCTAATCCGCGCAGGAGTTACGGATGCGGATCGCATGGTCGCTCTGGACGCACTCGCCACAGCGCGAAAAACAAGCCGTTCAAAACTTCTCTTGAGCCTGCTCGAAACACGCGGCAAATCGGACGTCGTAGCCGCAGGCAATCTCGCTCATTTGCTCCCATTCCAACTCGCGGAAGATCTGAAACCCCTTCGTGCGCAGGTCATGCAACTAGCTCGCAATGGAGATTTCAGCGATGTTAAATCTTCTGCATGGGCCGCCTTGGCCGTGGCCGATAACTCGTTCGCACAAGTTTGGAAAGAAGCGTCGCCTTCCGCCACATCCCTCACGGATCTATTGAATGGAATCCCTACCATCAGCGATATCACGCTGCGAGCCCAAGCGTTTCCGTTCATCAAACCCTTGTTGGTCGATCCTTCGCCTGAGTTTAAGGCCTTGACCGACGGCAAACAAACGCAAGGTGCAAGATTCGTCCGGATCGAATTGCCACGAAACGGCACCCTAACCTTGGCAGAGGTGCAGATTTTAAGTGGTGGAAAAAACATAGCTCCCCAAGGAAAATCCAAGCAGTCCAGCACTTCCAACGGTGGTGCAGCCAGTCGCGCCACAGATGGTCGCACTGATGGAATCTTTTCCAGCGGCACTCAAACCCACACACAGGAAATGGAAAATAATCCATGGTGGGAAATTGATCTCGGGGCTGAACACCCCGTGGAATCCGTTGTCGTATGGAATCGCACGGAAGGGGACATCGGCAAACGCTTGGAAGGATTCAACCTCACCCTGCTCGATACAGGCCGACAACCTGTCTTCCAAAAATTAAACAATCCCGCACCCGCTCCCAGCCTTCGCGTAGGAGTGTTCACGGATTCCACGGGTGGCCTGCGTCGGGCTGCGATACGAGCCATCGCGTCATTGAATGAACAACCCGAAGCCGTGTTCAAATTGCTCGCGGCACTTATATCCAAAGGCGAACAACAAACCACCGCCGCTCAAGGTCTCCGTTCACTGCCCCGCAACCAGTGGCCCAAAACTGGCGTCGGCGCAATCGCACAAGACCTCGTCGCGTGGGCCAAAAAAGTGCCTGCCTCTCAACGCACCTCTCGCGATTACGTTGAAACAATCCAGTTCGCAACCGACCTCGCCGGATTCCTTCCACCAGATCAAGCTGGGATTCTACGGAGCGAATTAAAAAACCTCCGCGTCGCGGTTTACATCATTCGAACCGTCCGCGAGCAGATGCGCTACGACACCCCACGCATCGTCGTCGAAGCCGGCAAGGCCATCGAAATCATCGTAGAAAATGCTGATTTCATGCCACACAATCTTGCGATCGTGCAACCTGGGTCTAGAGAAAAAGTCAGCCTCGCGGCTGCATTGATGAAACCAGAACAAACCGACGGTCGAGGTCGCGCCTATATTCCCGCCATGGTGGAAGTAATCGCTGCAACCAAACTTCTCGAAGCGGGCCAAAGTGCCACCCTGAGCATCACCGCACCCAACAACGAAGGCGACTACGACTACGTCTGCACCTTCCCAGAGCATGCCGCTGTGATGTGGGGCAGAATGGTCGTCACCAAGAACGTGGATGATTACTTACAATCCCATCCACAACCCCCTCCCATCGGAACCGGCACCCCAATTGGAACCGAACACAAACACGACTAATAATGGGCCGAGCATCCCGAAGTTGTTGGTGAGAAGGCTGGACTACCGGATCAAATCGGTTCAATGTTCTGGGATGGAAGTAAAACAACGATTGCAAGGACGGCTGATTGGATCCGAAGATATCGAGTGGTTGCGAGTGTGGATTCAGGAGAACT
>CAMBHS010000094.1 GCA_945867235.1 Akkermansia muciniphila | reverse complement strand
TTTTCATAGAGATACATTGTATTTTCCTGAGTCGGTAAATCCCATCAGGGGGGTCACGATGTACCGGGGCTGTTCCGCGAGTTTGGAGATTTGTTGCGTCACGACCAAAAAGTAACGCATCTAGCGTGAAATTTTCCCGCTAGATGCGTGAAATTGGAAATCTCAAGCCTCCAGAATCCGATTTTCGGACTAAATTCTCCAATAAATTAACTTGGCATTTTCTATGCTAAAAATTAAAATGAATAGCATTGACACTCGGAGGCGATTCTCTAAAGTGTTGATCCGTAATCCAATAACCGAACAAACTATGAAACGTGTCTCCCAGAACCAGAAAGCAAACGCTTTCACGCTCATCGAACTGCTGGTTGTCATCGCCATTATCGCGATCCTCGCCGGCATGCTTCTACCCGCTCTAGCTAAAGCCAAAGCTAAAGCCCAACGTATTAAATGCGTCAATAACCTAAAGAACGTTGGACTTTCCTTCCGCCTTTTCGCTACTGATAACGGCGATCGTTTTCCAACGGAAATCAGTGTTGTTGAAGGCGGTTCTTCTGAATTTGCAGATAAGGCCGGCAGCAACTATTACACCTTCATGGTGCTTTCGAATGAATTGAGCACTCCGAAGATCATCGTCTGCCCCAGCGATAAAAAGACTGAAGCAGCGGTTTGGAACAAAGACGCCACCCGCCCGAAGGCTTCTGTGTTTGAAATGACTGACGGAGCTCTGAGTTATGGTATCGGCACAGATGGTTCCGAACAAAATCCTCAATCCTTCATCGCCATCGACCGCAATATCACCAACAGTGCTCGCACAGTAACCACCAAAGCATACTATGGTGATTTCGGTGTTGATTACAAAACACAAAAAGCGTTGATTGATTCCGCAGGTTGGACTCAAACCGAGCAGCACCAGGGTCAAGGAAATGCAGTTATGGGTGACGGTTCTGTGCAACAGCTCAGCAAATCCCGTTTCATTGATGCTCTGAAAAACAGCGGCACATCCAAGAATTCCCTCAATTTGCCCACCGACAAATCTGGCATCTAATCAAACCAATGCTGGTGACTACTCTGTTTGGTTAAAACTGAGTAAACCAACATAAAAATTCAAAGCACCCAGCGCAGGCTGGGTGCTTTTTTTTGAGTCGGATTTCCTTTGAATTTCCGTCCAAACATTTAGTCTATAGTTACCACATGATCATTTCTAAGATTTCATTCCGGCGCGCGATCGCATTGTGCGCTTTTTCCGCCTGTTTCATGGCAGAGGCTGCCGAAGAAAAACGTAATTTCCCCAAAGGTTCGCAAACAGATGGGAGTTTTACCAAAGTCATTTTAGACGCTGACAAGGACTTGGACGGGAATGGTGCCGTAGAAGATTCGATCAAGGATCCGATGGAAATGGCCGTTGCGAAAGACGGTCGTGTATTTTGGGCGGAGCGTGCTGGATTGATAAAAATGTATCAGCCGACCACGAAAACAACCATTCAGATCGGTCAATTGCCTGTTTTTTCGGGACTCGAAGATGGATTGCTGGGGATCACGCTGGATCCCAAGTTTGCGAATAATGGTTTTATTTACCTGAACCGTTCCCTGCCCGAAACCACGAAAGACCAATATGGCAAATCGGGCTTAATCCGGGTTTCACGGTTCACATTGGTTGGTGACAAGATTGATTTGGCATCAGAAAAGGTGATGCTCGATATACCCACACAGCGGGAACAGTGTTGCCATGTCGGAGGCTCTCTGTCGTTCGATGCGAATGGAAATCTTTATGTTTCCGTCGGTGATAATACCAATCCATTCGAGTCGGATGGTTTTGGGCCGTTTGATCAAAGAACGGGGCGTTCCCCTTGGTCTGCCGAAAAATCGTCGGCTAATCCAAATGATTTAAGGGGGAAAATAAACCGGATCCATCCAGAACCTAATGGAACCGTTACTATTCCAAAGGGGAACCTGTTCCCCCCGGGAACACCGAACACACGACCTGAGATTTACGTCATGGGAAACCGGAATCCATTCCGCATCAATATCGACCAAAAGAATGGGAATCTTTATTGGGGCGAAGTGGGACCCGATGCCGGTGGCCCCAATGAAACACGTGGACCTGCAGGGTTTGATGAAATTAACCAAGCGCGTCAGGCTGGTTTCTTTGGATGGCCTTATTTCGTAGGAGATAGCAAACCTTATCGGGCTTGGGATTTCGGGACCAAAATGGCGGGCGATAAATTTGATCCTTTGAAACCATTGAACAAATCGCCATTCAATACTGGGATTCAGGATCTACCACCCACGCAACCCGCCTTTATTTATTATCCGGCTTCTCCCTCGACCCGATTCCCTGTTGTTGGAAGTGGCGGACGCACAGCCATGGCGGGACCTATTTATTATTTTGATCCAAAGCTTAATTCACCGCACAAACTCCCCAAGGAATACGACCACACCTTGTTCATTTACGAATGGAGCCGCAATTGGATTATTGCCGTGCATCTGGATGAAAATGACAAAATCGCAAAGATGGAAAAATTCTGCGAAAACATGTCGTTCATGCGTCCGATGGACATGGAGTTGGGTGCAGATGGGTGCCTTTACCTCATCGAATTCGGCACCAATTGGGGGAATAATTTCGACACGCAAATCGTGCGGATCGAACACAACCCTGCACAAACAGCGAGCAAATAAGCCTCTTCGCCTCGGGTGAGAGTTACTATTGGCCCATGATTATTTTGCGTGAAGCGGACGTGGCGGAGTTTGCGGTCGCGCCTGAATTAGGAGGGTGGCTTCTGCGTTATGGTCGTCAGATAGGCAATCTCGGATGGTTTGAAGCGATCCGCTATGACCCAACGGTGATTGATCGATACCCGCTGAAAATGTATGCGGGTAACCCCCTGCTTTTCCCACTTATCAGTTACAATGTCGTCGAGGGAAAGGAACATTTCTACGAGTGGCAAGGCAAGGTCTATCCCATGCCTCAACATGGTTTTGCTCGGAGAATTCCATGGCAGGTGATCGATCAATCTGCGGTCTCGGTGACGATGGAATTAACGGACACCGACGCGACACGGGCAGTTTATCCGTTTCGTTTCTCCCACCGCGTGACCTATCGATTGGAAAAGGGACGCCTTTGTTTTGAACAGCAGATTAAGAACCTATCTCAGGACGTGATGCCGTTTGGGGTTGGGATCCATCCCTACTTTAATGTGCCACTTTCTCCAAAATCGGAGCGAGAACATTGCTATATTCGATTGCCGGCATCCCAATGTGCGCTCGCCGAGCCCCTCATGGCTTCATTTACTTTTCAGGATCACCCGGCGAAGGATTTACCAGTTTCTCAGGACGTCGCGGACACCATTTTACTCACCGGATTGCAGAGTCGAGAAGCAGCATTGGTCGATCCCCAAGCCGGTATCCAGGTTTTGCTAAATTGGGAAAATGCTCCGCAGTATCGACATGTGGCTCTCTGGTCCAAATCGACTCAAGAACCCTATTACTGCATCGAACCGTGGACTTCTTTTCCAAATGCATTCGGACGCCCACAAGATAATGACCTTGTTTTGTTGAAGCCTGCGGAAGTTTTTGAGGCTCGCCTCTGGATGGATATCCAATCCTTATAAGTCCCAAGATTGGGTCAGGTTTACTTGATCAAAAAAAGAGATGGCTCGCTTACGCAAGCCATCCCATGAAAGGAAGAATCCCGATCGGGTTAGTCAAAAGCGTGACCAGAACTGCAGAGGACGTTTTTCACCTTGTGTCGCACGAGGTTTTTTACTGAGTTGCGAGCAGCGATGTTGTATTTGCGAGGATCAAATTCTTTCGGATTCTCGGCCAACACTTTGCGAATACCCGCGGTGTAAGCCAGACGTAAATCGGTATCGATATTGACTTTGGTACACCCTACCCTGCGGGCGACTTCGATATCCGCCTCAGGAACCCCTGCGGTATCATCACCCAATTTGCCGCCATACTTATTGATTTCAGCAACGAGATCCGCCGGTACTGAGGAGGCTCCGTGCAGCACGAGAGGATAATCGCCTAAACCATTTTCGCTAAGGGCTAATTTGATCGATTTGAGGCGTTCAAGATCCAGGTGTTGTTCGCCTTTGAATTTGTAGGCTCCATGTGAATTTCCGATGGCGATCG
The DNA here is from genome assembly GCA_945867235.1 of Akkermansia muciniphila. GTDB lineage: Bacteria > Verrucomicrobiota > Verrucomicrobiia > Limisphaerales > SXQI01 > SXQI01. The sequence goes on along the minus strand of CAMBHS010000094.1, from coordinate 6,662 downwards.
CCAAGGAGTCCACACCCGTCAACTGAACAAATTTCACCGCTTCTTCAGGATGTGTATAATGTCCACCGGCGGAATATCCACCCCCTTCTTCACCCTCGTCAAATTGAGCACCCACGAGTTCGCCAAGTTCGCCTTCAACGACACAGTTATGTTTGTGAGCGTATTCGACGACTCTGTTACAAATCTCTACATTTTTTTCGAAGGAGAGATGGGAACCATCGATCATTACTGAGGTAAACCCTTCGTCGATGCATTCCTTACAAAGTTCAAACGAATCGCCATGATCTAGGTGTACGGCGATTGGAATCGTGGAGAGAGAGACTGCCGCCTCAATCAATTTTTTGAGGTAAACAGGATTTGCGTAGGAGCGGGCTCCTTTGGAGATTTGGAGCATGACAGGAGCTTTTTCTTCTTCGCAAGCCTCGATGATGGCCTGCAGGAGCTCCATATTATTCACGTTAAAGGCTCCGAGCGCGTATTTGCCCTTGAGTGCTTTTGCGAATAGATCTTTCGTATGTGTAAGTGGCATAAATCAATCAATTCTGTGCAGATTAACCGCAACAAGGAATGGAAAGTAGGTTAATTGACATGGGAAGGAAATAAAAATTACAAACGGATCGGTTAGTTCTTCTGGATTTTTATTAAAAACGGTTGCGCAATCCTCGGTATAAAAGGTGTAACTGGAACCCATCCTGTTGCGTCATAATAGCGTGCTCCAAAATAGAAAACCTATGCATTTATATTCACAAAAGTTGGTTCGGTTCGGACTCGGTCTAATAGTTGGCGTTGCAATCCTTCTTCCTGCACAAGGTGAGGAAGCCAAATACTCGATCAAGGAGGTCATGAAAGCCCTTAACAAGGGGGATGACGCCGTAGGTAAAAAGGTTGCCAAAGGACTGGCTTCCCCAGAGGAGATTGCCAAAGTGGTGGAGTATTACCAATCGTTGCCGTTGACGAAGCCGACGCAAGGTGACCCCGCGAACTGGAAGTCCAAAACGGATAAATTGCTATTGGCTTCAAAAAACCTCAAGGCAGCGAAGCCTGGGGCGTTGGATGCCTTCAAGGAGGCTGTGAATTGCAAGGCTTGTCACCAAGAATTTAAACCAGAAGAAAAGAAGTAGGGATCGGATCATCCAAAAAAGAATTGGAGTCTTAACTGGCTCCGAAAAAAATTATTGGGGGTGGAGTTTTTTCCACCCCCTCCTTTTTTCCTCACTCGATGATGCGAATCGTTGGTCGGTGAATACTCTCCGAATTAGGTCAAAATACCTTTCACCACCTGGCCCTCGACATCGGTCAGTCTGTAATCACGCCCCTGAAAGCGGTAGGTGAGTCGTTCGTGATTGAAGCCGAGTTGGTGGAGCAGCGTTGCTTGTAGATCGTAAACGCTGACTTTGTCCGAGGCGACGCTGAAGCCTAATTCGTCGGATTCTCCATACATGGTTCCGCCTTTCACGCCACCCCCCGCAACGACCATAGTGTAACAATCAGGGAAATGGTCTCGACCAAGTATTTCCCCGTTGGAGGTGCGACCTTCGCGGAACGGAGTTCTTCCAAATTCCCCCCCTAGGACAACCAGAGTTTCATCAAGCAACCCGCGTTGCCGCAAATCATTGAGCAACGCCGCAACAGGTCGATCCATGGTGGCGCATTTGTTGGTTAATCCTCCGCGAATATCCTCGCCTGAGGAGGTTCCATGAAAATCCCAGCCCCAGTCGAAAAGTTGGACATAGCGCACGCCTTGCTCCACTAGACGACGGGCGAGGAGGCAATTATTAGCGAAACTCGATTCACCCGGTTTGGCACCATAAGCTTCGATCGTGGCCGCGGATTCCTTATTGATATCCATGACCTCAGGAACCGACACCTGCATGCGGTAGGCCAGTTCATATTGCGCGATTCTAGTTTGAGTTTCAGGATGACCCAGCTCACGCGATTGAATTTCGTTTAACTGCTGCAAGGTGTCCAAACTCATGCGACGAACATTCCGATCGAGTCCGGCAGGATTGGATGCATAGAGAACCGGATCCCCTTTGGATCGACATTGAACCCCTTGATAAACGGATGGAAGGAAACCGCTTCCATAGGAGTTTTTACCACCGTTGGGTTGCACTCCACTGGAAATGAGCACGACAAAGCCCGGTAGGTTTTGGTTCTCCGTTCCCAATCCGTAGGTCACCCAAGACCCCATGGAAGGACGCCCTGAGCGCGGAGAACCCGTGTAAACCAGCAACTCCGCCGGAGCGTGATTGAATTGGTCCGTGGACATCGAGCGGATCACGCAAAGCTCATCAGCGACCTTGTGAAGGTGCGGAATGGCATCGGACATCCAGACGCCACCTTTGCCATATTGGGCGAACGTTCTCGGGGTGCCGAGGAGCTTTGGCGTGCCAGAGGTGAACGCGAATCGTTTGCCCTTGAGAAATGCGTCAGGACAATCTTGGCCGGTGCGTTTAACCAATTCAGGTTTGTAGTCAAAAAGGTCGAGGTGCGGAGGAGAACCGGTCAGGTGCAGGTAGATCACCCGTTTAGCACGAGCCTTGAAATGCGGCAACCGAGCGGCGAGTGGATCATGCGAAAGTCCGGGAGAAGCGGAGGGAGTTGGTCCGAGTAATGAGGCCAATGCCATCGATCCTATTCCACCAGCGGATCGACCCAAAAACTGCCGGCGTGTCACGGCTTGGAGTTGTGCCAAATAGGGGTTCATGTGTGGATTCCCGGTGTTATCGCTTCATCAGCATTTCGTCGAGGTTCAGTAAGACATTACCCACCACGGTCCATGCTGCCAACTCAACAGCATCGGATGGTGGAGTTGTTTCACCGAGAGGTTGGAAGGCCACTTCCTTGGCTTTGGCTGGTTCGCCATTAAAGTGCTCGCGGGTTTTCTTGAAGAGTGCGAGGAGGCTTTTGAGTTCAACGCGTGTAGGGGGGCGACTGAGGCACAATTGGAATCCATGTTGGATTTTCTCGGAAGGGGTTCTCCCAAATGCCGCCAATTTGCGGGCGAGAGCCTGCGAGGATTCGACGTAAACAGGATCGTTCAAGGTGACGAGTGCTTGCAGAGGGGTGTTGGAACGTTCGCGATTCACAAGGCAGACCTCTCGGTTTGGAGCGTCGAATGTCGCCATGGATGGGTAAGGATTGGATCGTCTCCATGTTGTATAAATGGCACGGCGAAAACGATCCTCCCCCATGCTCGTCTCCCAATCGGTGGCACTGCCAAATGCGGCACTCAACCCCATTTTTGGCTGTGGTGGTCGCACAGGGGATCCATACATTTTAGAACTCAACAGGCCACTGACAAACAAGGCCTGATCGCGAACCATCTCAGCGGACAGCCGGAATCGAGGACCTCGGGAGAGCCAGCGGTTGTCAGGATCTTGCGCGACCATTTTCGGAGTGACTCGCGAGGATTGCCGATAGGTAGCCGATTCAACCATGAGTCGCAGGATGTGTTTGGTGTCCCATTTATGGATGACCAATTCTGTTGCCAACCAATCGAGTAATTCGGGATGAGAAGGCAACTCTCCTTGCACACCAAATTCCTCGCTTGTTTTCACCAATCCGACTCCAAAGATTGATTCCCAAAGTCGGTTGGCAAGCACTCGTGCTGTTAATGGATTTTCATTATCCACCAGCCAACGAGCCAGATCCAAACGATCTGGCGATGCGCCCGTCGGAGCGATGACCAAGGTTTTGGGAAGTCCGTTTGTGACTTCCGACCCGAGATCCATAAAATTGCCGCGACGTTGGATGTGGGTTTTTCGGCGTTTTTCACCAGCGAGTTCACGCAGAATCGGGATGGTGGTATGGGGTTTAAAGTCAGCCACCTGTTTTTTGATCATGGCAAGTTCATCTCGAGATGATCGCAATTCAGGGGCGATGGAAAGGTAGTAGGATCGCACCTCCTGTTGCTGGGATTCGGTTCGTTGCTCTGGGTTACCTCGGACGATGCCAAGAAGAGACAAGGGTGCTTGTGCCAATCCGAGGATGCGGGAATCGCTCGTTTTTGAAATACGGAACTGAGCGATCGTGGCATAATCAATGTTGGATAATTGTTCGATCGTGATGACCAGATTTGAACCCGTGCCAATACTAATCCCCGCTGGTGGAATCAAGGAGAGAAAATGGAGGTCATTGACCTTGGGGGCAACGGCCCAGCCTTTGGTTTTTGGATTAGGATTCGTCAGAACATTTTCAGCTCCAAAATCCTTCTGGGAAAAATCCGCAGTTGCCAATGTGAATTCTATGGATCGAGTTCCATCGGGTTGAAATGAAATACTCGGACTGGGTGCCGGTTGGTTCAATCGTTGCCATACCGATTCACGTTTCTCATTCAAGAGACTGATGCGAAACCCATTGAGGCGTTCAGGAGAACTATCGGTGCGGTTCCAGAGCGCAATTTTTTCCAAGGGAACATTTGATTTGAGGTCCAATTCCCACCATGGATCCGTGGATGTTTCTGTATGTGTGGTCGATTTTGCACGGGAGTAATTCCCATCTGTGTTGCCATCGATGGCAAGTTTGGCTGGCCCGTCGGAAGCGGTGGAGCTTTGACTGGCGTCTCCTCGGGCAGCTATATTGGTGGTTCCGCTGAAAACTTGCACCTCAGCCAAGGAAAGGATGCGACCCTTTCCAGGGAGTTCGATGCGGATATATCGAGCGGTTATCGGGCGGGGTTGGTTGGGAACCACGTCAGCGAATACCCTAGAAACCACAAAGTTACCTTCAGCATGACCCACGGCAGGGTTGGTTAAATTGGAGTTTGGAAGAATATCGAGTCGCAGGGCGGTGATAACCTGGTTGGGTACGATAGGCATCGTCAGCGTGTAAATGTCAGTCTTGCCTCCTCGTTCCACCACGGCGGTGTCTCCCTTCAATATCTGAGTTTTTGTCCCTGCACTTGATTTAAATTCCGAGAGTGTCAACGCCTCCCATTGAGGCTCGGGTTTGGATTCGATCTCCCATTCCAATTGGGATTTAGCGAGCTGCGGGGTGGGTGTTTTTAGCAGTGTCTCGAGTCGGACGGTTTGAGCAATCCAGAGTTTCTTTTGATTCTGTTGTTCCGATGTATAAATCTCGTGGATGGGACTTTCGTCGCCCTTGTCCGCATCAGCGGTATTGTTAAGGATGGCAAAAAGTCGAAAATAATCCTCCTGGGAGATGGGATCGTATTTGTGGTTGTGGCATTGCGCGCAGCCCATGGTGGTTCCCATCCAGACCGCCATGGTCGTATTGACCCTATCAACAACCGCAACATTGCGAAACTCCTCGTCGCTGGTTCCACCTTCGTTGTTCGTCATCGTATTACGATGGAACGCCGTGGCGACCAACTGATCCTCCGTAGGGTCCTGAAGGAGGTCTCCAGCGATTTGTTCCAAGGTAAATTGATCGAATGGCTTGTTCGTGTTGAGAGCACGGATGACGTAATCACGGTAGGCCCAAATGGTTCGGGCGGGGTCATCGGCGTACCCGCTGGAATCCGCGTAGCGAGCCATATCCAGCCATACACGGGTCCAGTGTTCTCCGAAGGACTCTTTTTTCAGCACCCGTTCCACAAGTCGCTCATAGGCACCCGGATTTTTATCCTGGGCGAATTGCTTGACCTCATCGAGCGTTGGAGGAAGGCCCGTGAGATCGAGCGTCACACGCCTGATCAACGCGGAGCGAGTGGCTTCCGGTGAGTGTTTTAATTTCTCTTGTTCGAGACGATCGAGAACAAAATAATCAATGGAATTTTTAGGCCAGTGGGGTTCAAGAATTTTGGGCAACTGAGGCCGTTGAGGCACCACGTAGGACCAATGTTTGGAATACTCAGCCCCCTGTTTTACCCATTCATTGAGAATTGTTATTTCTTGTGGAGTGAGTTTTTTTCCTGAATCCGCAGGAGGCATCCTGTCATCCACATCCACCGTGGTAATTCGTCGGATGAGTTCACTTTTATCAGGGTGCCCAGGAACAATAGCAGGGTGTCCATCACCTTGGTCCATTCGGGCACTCTCGGAACGATCCAACCTGAGAAGGCTTTTACCGTTCTTGCTCTTTTTTGCATCAGGTCCGTGACACGCGTAGCAATTTTCAGAAAGAATTCGGCGAACAGTCGAATTGAGATCCCCCGAAGCTGGAACCGCAGCTCCCCACGACTCACCATAAGCAAAGAGGTAGGAGACGATCAATAAAACCAAAATCAACCGGTTGACAATGCTTTGATGTGGAGAGTATCTACCATACCGCATACCTTCTAAATTGACGCAGAAAAATTGGAATGGCAAGCCTGCGAGGGTGGAATTGAATCGCGGAACTGACTTTTTTAAAATCCAAGAATCGCGTGAATTGATATTGAATTATTTCCATTCGGCGATCGAATTGATGTATTCGGCTGAACCATCCCGCAACCAACCGTCAAGTTGTGCCTGATCCTTGAGTTGTTGTCCCCGGGCGCGGGTGACGTGCATGAACTGTGTGTCCACATCGAGTAAAGCGGACATATCACCCCAGAGTTTTTCAAACTGCATCACAGGAAAAACATCTTCCTGACCTTGACCCCAACGTTTTTTGACCTCCTTCAGAGTGACGTAAGTTGGCATTCTGACGCTAAGGTCACGTATCGCCAAGGTCACCTTGTCCAAACACTTCAAGTCCGAGCGTACAAGTTGGAAGGC
>CAMBHS010000093.1 GCA_945867235.1 Akkermansia muciniphila | reverse complement strand
TCAGCAATTCTCCGCTGACCGTCGTGACCAAGCAAAACGTCGAAGAATTTTCAAAAAACTGGATCAAATGGCTGCCTAAATAATTTATCAATAATTACCCAATCAAAAACGGCGACTGGTATTCCACCAGTCGCCGTTAATTTTTTAGAGCCTCCGCTCGTGCGAATTTTCCGATTCCCGCGAATTAGAATTGATTCTGACGGTAGGCACCCATCACCGGAGCTTCTGGGTTTACATCGGGGCCGAAATAACGCAACACGACTAGTGGCTCAACTTCCGAGGTGTTCTCAAATGTCACACCCGCTCGGGCGGCAGATTCAGTGCAGAATACTTCATCGCGAGTCAACTCGTGGAATCGTATTAATTTGGGGCAGTCCAACTCGAGTTGATTCATTCGACCGTGACCTTGAACGGTGATAAGCCCGTAGGCTCCGTTATCCTTGATCGTGCATTTGGCTCCCGGTTCAACCGTGAGTTCCTTGGCGGTGAACAGTTGTTCGCCATGGATTTTACCATACACAATCCAACGATCCACAAACCCTTCGCTGCGCGTGTCAGCCACAGGCACGGGTTCTAGATAATGATTATCTTTGTAATGTGGATCCACATTCATTTCCCAATCCAGTTGGTCCACGATGAAATCCAAATCCTGGTGCTTTTCTTCCGGCATGTCTTTGACAAGAAGTTTCCAAGGCACTTCACGTCCTTCAACGAGCGATTGATACATCCCAAATACATCCGAACCCCATTGAGGTTCGTAAGTGCAGAGCGATCCTGGGGCATGCAAAATTCCAGGTCCGATCAACCAACCTGAACCGGGTTTAAGACGATAAGCGCGGGATAAATCAAGGATGCCATTGTCGCCCTTGTTCCAATTCTCAAGGCATTTGCGAACTTGTGCTTTCGTCGTTCCGGGTTCGAGCCCCATGAACGTATAAGGGAAATTATTTCCCGTATTATTATGCTGCGGAGGAAAATAATAAGATTCCGGTTTCCCCTCCTGTCCCACCAATTTGGCTTGGGCCTGGGACTGGTGCATATGATGAGGAATTGGCCCCATGTTATCAAAAAACTTCGAGTAAACGGGCCAACGATTGTATTTTTTCCAAATGGCATCCCCGATCAATGCTCCCCCCAATTCCGCCACAGCATCCGCGAGTGTGAAGCGTTCCGATCCTACGATGACGTAGCTGAGTCCTTCGTCCGCAACACGCCCTTCGTTCGCCGCTGGAGTGGTCGAAGCAAACCAACGTTCATCGATGCCCCCTCGATTCAATCCAAACGCATAAAGGTCATCAGGATGGAGTTTAAGGCGTTTTCCAGGTTGCAGAAAGCTGCGAGGCACCCAGCACGGCGCGAGCCTTAGCAATCCGCCGGTGTCGGCCAGCGATCCCTCGACGCGACTCCGCACATTTCCGTTCAATATTTTTAAAGCAGTTACAGTATTCATTTATTTCGATGAAAGTTTGATTCCCTTCGAATCCGGGGTCAACCCAGATTCGATCAGGCAGCGTTTGATAGGGCAGGGTGGTTACTTGGAAAAGTTGGGTGCGCTCTGTTTACCAGCTGCTTCCATATAAGCCAGCAGATCCAACAATTCATCTTTGCTGAGCACATTAACCAAACCTTCCGGCATGGAGGATATTTGTGATTTCGCGCGACTTTTTATATCCGTTTTCTTCACTTCAGTTCGCACATTGTTCAGTGCGTCCGTGAGCAACACAACGATGCGGTCATTTTCCTCAAGCACACGACCCGTTACATCAGTGTCGTTATTCAAAATTATCGTCGTGTTCACGTATTGTTCGGAGACGATCTTTGAAGGTTCGATGACCGAACTCAGCACATCAACACGCGTGAACCGGCTCGATATGGCGGTCAGGTCAGGTCCGATCGCTCCTCCGTCGTTGCCCAGTCGATGACAGGTCGCGCATTGGGCGGCGATATAAGCCTCCTTGCCCTGCTCGAAATTACGTCCTTTGGTCACCAAGCCTAATGCGGGCGTAATTTCCTCCATCTTCCATTGTTGCACAAAAGCACGCACCTTTGCAGCAACCTTGGGCACCTTGGTTTTGCCGGTAATGTAAGCAGCGAGTGCTCCCTTCTCGTTATCCGAAAGTGAGGCAACTGCATCCCGATTTATATTTTTGATGAAGTTTTGGAAGCTGGCTCCGTCCCCATAATCGCGCTTCACATCCGTGAACCATTTCACCGTCGCGGCAGGGTGCAGTTCGGGATTGGCTTTGGAATAATCCTGATTTAACCAAGTGAAGTAAGCTTGGCGTTGCTCCATGGTCCAACCATTTTTCAGGTTTCTTAGATGGAATGCATAATGAAGTTGCTCCTCCAGTGTTTTGGCTTTGCTCAGCAAATCCATCGTGCGTTCCACGACCCATGGAGCCTCAAGAAAAATCAGGATTTGGGACAGTTCTCGATTCAAGTTTTCAGAACCAGCAGGATACATGGGGTCAAGTGCCCGAACCATATCCTGAACAATATCGGAACTCGGCGTTCCTTGGCGGATTAAGGACAAGCTCACGACGCGCAGACCGGTGAGCAGGTGATTCTCTGTCTTCAAGTCGTCGCCCAATTGTGCCAATCCATTGAGTATCCCATTTTGATAATCCGATCCTCCAACTCTTGCCAAAGCCAGCAATGCCGTGAGGGTGGCGTTCACATTAGATTCCCCCATCGCCTTGTCCGCCCAGAGTGAGACATCCTGTGCCTCGATCGCGATGCGTGCCGCATACCGTATCCAGCGATCAGGGCTCCGCAAATGAGGCCATGCAAAATCGATTGCTTTCGGATCTTTACGCCCATGAAACGCCTCCAATTGATGCCGCAAAAGCCGCGCCTCTGTCCCTGCCGCATCGATCACGGGTTTGGCTGCCGCTGTGGATTCCGAACCCGTATAAGTCACCCGATACAATCCAGACTGTGTTCCACGTCCGCCGGTCATGAAATAAAGTGCCCCGTCGGAACCCACTTCCATATCCGTCACATTCAGTGGTTTACCGACGATAAATTCCTCCTTTGTCGCCGAGTAGCTTGCTCCATCGGGTGTTAGGTGCAATGCCGAGATGCGTCCATACGACCAATCCATCGCGTAGAGTGCCCGTTGATATTTCGCGGAAAACTTTGCACCCGTTCCGAATTTAACCCCCGTCGGTGACCCCACACCCACATCGAAAGTCGGCGGCAGAATATCAGGATAGTATGCAGGATTCTTGGCGGTCCCTTCGCGGAAACCATAATCGCCTCCAGAAACCATGTGATAAATTCGCGTGGGGCGATACCATGGGGTGCCCCAATCCCACTCCATGTCGCTGTCATACGCAAACATTTCGCCCTCGGTATTGAAGTCAAAATCATAGGCGTTGCGCATTCCGCCAGCGACCATTTCTGCATTTTTTCCGTCCTGATCCATTTTCAAGATAAAGCTTCCGGGTGGTTTGACTCCTACCCCGAATCCATTGCCGTCCTCGCCTCGTTTGAGCAGCACATCCTCTGCGTAATTACGGTGGGGAGAGGTGGGTGCAAGATCCCCGGGCACTTTAACAAAGTTCCCGTGAATATAATAAATCATCTTGTCAGGCCCGAGCACTAGAGCGTGCGATCCATGCTCCCCGCCGGCGCTTTCGATCGCCCGCAGCAGATCGACCTTGTCATATTTGTCATCGCCATTCGTGTCGCGCACGCGATAAAGCCCTAATCCATTAGGTCCCGATCCGCTCACATAAAGACTGTCAAACGCGCACAGCAACCCCATCGCTCCTCCCACGGGCACATCGATAATTTCCGAACCCTCCACTTGTCCACTCGCCCCCAAAGTCATCCGCAGCATGTTTCCTTTGCCGTCCTGCGGTGAAATGATCAATCGGCCTTTCGTATCTTTCGCCATCGCCACCCATGAGCCTTCATTATCCGAGGACTTGATCAACTCGACCTTGAATCCAGGCAAAGTTTGAATCGTTTCTGCCGCCGTCGCGGTGCCTGCTTTCAACACTTCTCCCCACGGAGCCATTCCATGCACCCCAAGGCTGACCGCCGCCGCCCAACCCGTGATCACTAGATTCGATTGCCAACCTGTGACAGCCGTCGCATTCATCACCCATGATGCATCCGTGACCACCTGAGTTTTTTTTGCCCCTTGCACCAATGTCAATTGAGCCACCACACCCGCGCCCGCACCCTTGTTCTTCGCCTCGATCGCGATCACATTCTGTCCGGGTTTCAACTGGCGCGACACATTGGCCTTGCTGGCTTGGTTCCAGTCCGTATTTCGGGCGACCTGACGTCCGTTGATCCAGACCGTCGCCTCGTTATCACCCGCCACCAGCAGCGATGCCTGTCCGAGATTCTCAGGCACAGTAAACACCTTTCGAAAAAGAACCACATCCTCAGCACTGGGAGTTTTTGAGGACCAAATCCATTCCGGTGTTTGAGCCTGGGCGAGGGTGACAAGCGAACTCAGCACAAGGCTGAACCATGCGAGATGATAAGTGACACGTTTCATGAAAAATTTTGGTGACGGTATAAAACGACGTAATGCGAGCGATGTCAATTCACTCAAAAACAAAATCACCACCCCCTGATCCAGCCGGAAACGATTCACGCTACCGACTCACGAGCCCAGCCACCTGAAAATTGCACCACGGAATCAATCACTGAGAGGTCAACTTTTTATTTTTCGATTCACTTTATGGATCGCTGCCTGATCCGTGCATTTCATCACCATTTCATCGATGCACACATGCTGCGGTCGGCTGGCCACCCAGAAGATCGCTTCCGCCACGTCGCCAGCGGTGAGGGGTGTCACCCCTTCATACACTTTCGCTGCCCGTGCCTCATCCCCCTTGAATCGAACCACCGAAAACTCAGTCTCGGCCAATCCCGGATCAACAGTGGAAACACGAATATTCGTGCCGGAAAGTTCCAATCGCAATGCCCGCGTGATCTGGAGTTCCCCCGCCTTCGCAGCGCAATACGCCGCCCCGCCTTCATACGCAACACGTCCTGCAATAGATCCGATATTGATAATATGACCCGTAGAAAAAGGCACCATCAACGGCAACGTCGCCCGGGTCACCCGCAGCACTCCCAGCACATTTGTCTGCATCATCGATTCCCAATCCTCGTCCTTACCATTCGCCACCGTATCCAGTCCCATGGCGCCCCCGGCGTTATTCACAAGCACGTGGATTTGTGGTGTGATCGTCTTCACCCACTCTAAAAATCGACCCACAGATCCGGAGCAACTCACGTCCAATGCATGCACCGAGGCAGAGGATGCGCCAGCAGCCGTGGCCTCTTTCGCCACCGCCTCCAATCGATCCACGCGTCTTGCTCCCAACACGACGTTCGCGCCGCTTTGAGCAAATGCCAATGCCGTCGCCGCGCCAAATCCCGATGACGCCCCTGTGATTAGAATCCATTTATTCTTCATGATGATCAAAAATTTTCCCAATTCCGTCGCGCGTGCCAGCAATCACCACAACGATGACCGTTTAGACGCCGCTCCCTTTGGCTTGATTCCAACCCGGGGAATTCAGAACCCGGATATCCTGTTGGGTTCGAGGCATTTCAATACGCGCTTCAGCAAACCGGCGCAAGATGCTCTGGTAAAGATCGTTTCTCATTCCGGGAAAATTCTCCACGGATGCCCAAGGTTGCACCGCGAGCGTGATCGACGATCCCACCAACGAAGCAACCCCCAATCCCGGCGTGTGATCCTTCAAAACATGGGGATGTTGTTCCAACACGTCACGGAGAATACTCAAGGCCGTCGGAAGATCGGTCCCATAAGCCACACTTATTTCCATCTTCAATTGCCTGATCTGCCCGTAATTATGCATGATCTCGCCCACAATTTTTCGATTGGGAATGATCACCTTCGACTTATCCGCATGCACCAAATGCGTTGCAAACAACTCGATCCCGAGAACCTGTCCTTCCACACCCAGCAACTCGATATAATCTCCCACTCGAAACGGTTTCGAAAGCGTCAAAAAAATCCCTGCGATTAAATTCGCCAGCACCCCCTGCATCGCGAATCCAATCCCGACTCCCGCCACCCCGATCCCCGCCACTAACGGCGTGATTGATATCCCCAAGTTGTCCAGTGCCAGGATCAGCCCGAACCCGATAATTCCCAACCGCAGAACCCTCACGATCAGATTTTTCGCCGGAGGCTCCATTTTTTGGCGATCCAAAGCCTTGCCCAAAAATTTCCCAAGGTAATGCGCGAGCCCGAATCCAACCACAAGCACGATCAGAGCCGCCAACAACCCGGGCAGATACTGCTTTGTCAAAACCAGTGCCACGTCCGGATCAACCTTTTCCAGCAACCGCATTGTGATGTTCGTTGAATTCATCCTGCCCATCATCCTAATAAAATCCCTCTCCGTTTGAAAATGAGTAATTTCCAACCGCCCCTCCTGAAATCAACTCGGCTCGATAGCCCCCCTGTGTTCCGATTGATTTTAATCCCGCATGCCTCTCAAAATTTCAAATAAATCGCAGTTAATTTTGTTGCAATTTAATGGATTCGTGCGTAAATTATGCCACCATGAATCCCGAAAAACAACATCCCTTCCTTGGGCGTCAGAGAGCTGCATTCACTCTAATCGAGCTCCTCGTTGTTATCGCCATCATTGCCATCCTCGCGAGCCTGCTTCTTCCCGCCCTCGCCAAGGCCAAGGAACGCGCCCACCGCACCAACTGCATCAACAATCATAAGCAGATCCTTCTCGCCCACATGCTTTACCTAGGCGATAACGACGATCGCATCGCACCTCCGAATTGCGGCGGTCCCAGCGGTTCCGCCAACAACTCCCTTCCCGCAGGCTGGCTCTACAAACCCGGTGAAGCCCTTCCCAAAAACGGCGAGTATTACGGACCCGAGCGCGGTCTTTTTTATCCCATGCTTAAAAGCCGTAAAATGTATATGTGTCCCGCACACGGCACCAACTCCCCCGCTTGGCGCCAGAGCAATATCAAATTCACCAGCTACCTCATGAGCGGGGTTGTCATCCGTTCCACCGAAAGTTTCGACTGGAGCGCCGGCGCCAGCGGCAAAACCTTCAAAGCCTCCGACTTCAAAACCACGGACATGTTATTCTGGGAAACAGACGAAAAAGACCCCGGCTACTTCAACGACGCCTCCAGCTCCCCGGGTGAAGGTTTTTCAAAACGCCATAGCACCGGTGCCATCGTCGGTCTCATGGGTGGCCATATAGAATACCTCAAATGGAAAAAATATTATCAACTCCTCGCTGAGCCCACCCGCAACAGCCTTTGGTGTTTCCCCAATTCCAAAAATGGACGGTGAACCACTCCACGAGGTTTCCTTAAGATTATTCTCAATGCTCTCCCACACCCTTAGCGCGGTTCTTCTCCTTCTGCTTGCCGCCCATATCTCCGGCTGCGGTCGCGAACCCAGTGCCGAACAGGCCGTCACTCAACTGGAGAAAACCCTCGCCCAATCGGGTCCGAACGACGCCCTCAGCTTTGCCATTGCCGCCGCTAAAACCAACGATTACGCCATCGGCATCATCTCCCTCCAACAGGTCAAAAACACCCCCGGACTCTCCGCCGACCAATTGATGTCCGTCGAACAGGCCGCGCAAGCCATGACAGCAGAACTCCTCCGCCGAGCCGATGCCGGAGACGCCCGCGCCAAAGCCAGCCTCGACCTCATCGCCCATACCCGCTCCCAATAGTTCGAAATTCCTTCGCCCTGTCAAAAACCCGCCTCGCACTCCGCCGTCGCATTCTCCCCAGTCTTTCCGTGGTTTCTTTCCACTTCCAAGTCGCGTTTCCCCACAATTAGAGCTTTAACGTCGGTTCCTCCTGTGAAACCATGCGCCCATGCCCATTCACGAAAACGTGTCCCAAAAGCCTCTCCCTCCTAATCCCACACCCATCGGCCAACGGATCATCCTTTCCTCCTCCCAAGCCCGGATTCTCGTTTCCAAAGTGACCTGGCGCCTCATCCCCCTCCTATTCTTCTGTTACATCATCGCCTATATCGACCGCATCAATGTCGGCTTTGCCAAACTGCACCTTCGCGAAGTTCTCGGGGTTGACCCTCTCAAATATGACAGTGTTTACGGTTTCGGTGCCGGACTTTTCTTCATCGGCTACTTCCTCTTCGAAGTCCCCAGCAACCTCATCCTCCAGCGGGTGGGCGCCCGAGTTTGGATCGCCCGCATCATGATCCTCTGGGGTCTCGTCTCCATGGGAATGATGTTCACCAACAGCCTTACCATGTTCTACGTCATGCGCTTCCTTCTCGGCGCGGCTGAGGCAGGCTTTTTCCCCGGCATCATCCTTTACCTCACCTACTGGTATCCCGCCCAGGAGCGGGCCCGCACCATTGCCCTATTCGCCACCGGTGGCGTCATGGCGGGCGTGATTGGTTCCCCCATCTCCGGAGCCATCCTCGGCATGAACGGCATCGGGGGCTGGGCCGGCTGGCAATGGCTTTTCTTTCTCGAGGCCATCCCCGCCGTCCTCATGGGGTTTGTCGTCCTTATCATCCTTCCCAACCGTCCACAAAACGCCCGATGGTTGTCTCCCGATGAAAAATCATGGATCCAAGCCCGGCTCGACGATGAGTCCGCCCTCGACCGTTCCCACAAACAGCACGGGCTCCGCGACGTTTTCTTCAGCCCGCGTGTCTGGCTCCTTTGCCTCCTCTACTTCCTCATGAACGTCGGCGGTTACGGCTACGAAATGTGGCTGCCATCCATCATCAAAAAATTCTCCGGCCAATCCGATACCGTTGTCGGACTCATCAACGCCATCCCCTATTTCATCGCCGGCATCGCCATGGTGCTCGTGAGCCGCTACTCCGACAAAACGGGCGAGCGTCGCCTCGTTGTGGCTGCCTCCGCCATCACCTCCGCCTGTGGTTTTGCCGCAAGTGCCTACCTCACAAGCCCCATCCTCGCCCTAGCCGCACTCGTTCTTGCCTTTGTCGGGCTCAAATCCACCATCGCTCCTTTTTGGGCGATGACCACCGGTTACCTCACGGGTGCCGCCGCTGCTGGCGGCATCGCCCTCATCAACTCCGTCGGCAACCTCGGCGGTTTTGTCGGTCCCTTCCTCGTCGGCGTCATCAAAGACCGCACCCAAAGCAACGTCGCCGCCCTCCTGTTCCTAGGTTCCGCGCTACTAGCCATGGGTATTTTAGCTCTATTATTAAAACCAATAAAACCTAACACAGTAAACAAAACATAGGAAAACAGCCCAATAACCACGACTCTCCGAGGCTTTATACCCCTAGGAACTTATTCACAGGCTTTGCTTACAACATTCCCCTCCTACGCATGGGAGAGGGTTTCCTGCAGGGCGGGAGCAGGTGACATTACGCCCCACGTCGGGGCAAATCCCACCCCCACCGACTCTGCCACGTGAGCGGCGAACGACGGCACGATCTGACACACCAAAGCCAAGTGTCCTACGGGTGTCCGCTTCCGGGCAATCTCCTCCACCCGCCATCAGCCTGGGCACCGCAAACAGTGCCATCCCCACCCCATGCCCTGAATAAAATGCCGGCGACTGAGCCTTATCTGATTGGTTTCATCGTTCATAACGTTCCTCATTTGATGTTTATCTCCGTCTGCAACCCACTCCCACACGCCACCCGACAGGGTTACAGGAAACTCCACCATCCTGAAATTTTTATTCCCAATTCGGGTTCGTCCTCAAACTCGACCGGCGACCTGTACTCGAGCGCACTATGCAGCCTCTCATCATTATAATACGCTTCGATGTAGTCACACACCCTTAGCCCGACCTCCGTCCTTGGCAAGCCGTCACCATCCACCCTCATCTCGCCTTTCAGAGTGCTCCAGAACGATTCAATGGCCGAATTGTCATACCCGTGACCCCGCCGGCTCATGCTTCGGCAAAACTCCCGTTGCTCCAGTGCCTCACGATACCGCTGGCTCGCATACTGGCAGCCTCGATCCGAATGATGGATCACCCCCGACGCCTCCCCCCGTCGTGCCAACGCCCGCTCCAGCGCCTCAAGCGGAAGCTTTGACCCCAACGTCGCCTGCAACGACCACCCGAGAATCCGCCTGCTATACAGATCCATCACCGCCGCCAGATACACCCATCCTTCCCGAGTCGGAAGGTAAGTAATATCAGCCACCCATATTTGATCCACCGCCGTCGGAAACCCCTTCCCTTCCAACAGATTTGGCGCGATCGGCCCAGAATGATTACTATTCGTTGTGCGCGGCTGCCGGCTCCGTCGCGGGCGTCCTCGGAGCCCGTGCTCCCTCATCAACCTCGCCACCCGCTTAGGATTGCATCGATGCCCCAGCCGCCGCAGTGCTGCTGTGATTCGCGGACTCCCATAACGCCTTCGATGCTTCCAGAATATCCGCTTAATCTCCTGCACCAAAGCGGTATTCGCCACCGCCCTCTTGCTCGGTAACCGACGCATCCACCGGTAATACCCGCTCCGCGAGACCTCCAAGGTCTCGCATAATTCATTCACCGAAAACTCCGCCGACAGTGCCTTGATCTGCTCATAACGACTCGTCACACTCCCACGATTCTTCCCCACAACCATCTTAAGAATCTCCCCTTGCCTTGTCACCCGGGCCAGCTCGTCCCGCAGCTTTCGAATTTCCGCCTCCAGCCCCGCCGCCCTCTCGCCACTCCCTAATCCACTCCCGACCCCTCCAACTTCGCTTCCATTCGTTTTCATCAAAACCCTTGTCTCAAATCCCAGCCACCTTGTCCATTTTTTTGGGGGAACCCCTGTTTTGACTTCCCCCCCCAGAGAGGTCTGTTAGAGT
>CAMBHS010000092.1 GCA_945867235.1 Akkermansia muciniphila | reverse complement strand
GAGTGGATCCGGTCAGGATTTCTGGTCCCACTGCGGGAGCGATGATCAGGTCCACTTTTTGTTGGGGAGATAATCGGAGTCCCGGGTTGAAACAGAGCAACACAGTTTTTGCACCCCTCTCTTTGGAAGCGGTCAATGCCCCCCAAACGAAAGGGGTGCGACCACTGGCGGCAATTCCAATCACCACATCTCCCCGCCGAACATCGCGATAGTGCACCGCTTCCGCACCGGCACTGGCATCGTCCTCGGCTCCTTCCTTGGCTTTCCAAAGGGCTTCGTAGCCACCTGCGATCACCCCTTGAACTTGATCGGGCGCGGTGCGAAAGGTGGGGGGACATTCGCTGGCGTCGAGCACGCCCAACCGCCCGCTGCTGCCGGCACCAAAATAAAAGAGACGCCCCCCTTTTTTCAACGAGCGCGTGGTGAGTCGGATGACTCGGGCGATGTTTTCTTTTTCAGCTTCAATCGCTTTGGGCACGGCGGATTCTTCGCTAAGAAATAATTCGATATTCGATTCGATACTCGATCGGGCCAAGTTTTCGGAACGGGGATTGCGTTCTTCGGTGAGACTCAGCGCGAAGGGGGTAATCGCTCTGGGCCCGCTCGTGGACTGTCGGGGTGCGGGGCAAGGTTTGGTAATAATTTCAGGATCGAGAGCAGATCGAGCTAGGTCCAATGCGCCCCACGCCCCTTCGCGTTGTTCGCGGGTGACTCGGGTGTGCGGCCTCCGGGTTCGAATGATTCGCCCTACCTTGTCCGCGAACTTGGGTTGTTTGGAAAAAATGCTTCCTCGCAAAGTCACTTCGGCATTTTCATTTCTTTTGGTGATCCGATTCAGACAAGCAACGGCATCCTTGGCGAGTGTGGAAGCCGCCCCTTCCAGAATATCGCGAGCGATGGAATCCCGGTAGGAGGCCGCCTCGAAAACAAGGCGCGACAATGCCGCTACCTGATCCTTTGTGGCGATCTGCACCCAAGGGATGAGATCCTCGGGCCGATTCAAAAGTAGCTCGCGTAATATCGACTGCCCCAACTGGGACCATTCTCCATCGCGGTCAAAATAATAGACCACCGCTTTCAACGCACGCAGACCAATTTCATACCCGCTCCCTTTGTCCCCGAGAATGTGCCCCCAGCCTCCCAGCTTGGCGGAGCGACCCTCCAACGCTTTTCCAAAACAGCACGAACCCGTGCCGCTCACGACGACAGCTCGCGCGATCTTTTTCCCCGTCGAATCGGCACGAAGTCCGGTTTCCAAATCGTGCGCCAGACGGAGAGGGACATCGGGCCAGACCACTCCCATCAAGGAACGGATCCGCTGCGCATCGGGTTCATCACGCAACCCTGCCATGCCCAATCCTATCGCAACAGGCGCAGGGCAGACCGTGCCCACGGATTGAAAAAGTTGAGATAATTGTGCGTCACTTAAGAGTCGAAGATTTCCCGGGCCGAACTCTGCGCGTCCGAGCAGCCGACCCTCCCGGGTGGTCCACAAGGCGACGGTGCGTGTTCCTCCAGCCTCGATACCCAGCAAGGACTGGTCATTTGAATCGGTCTGCATGGCTTCAATCGCTAACGCACGAGGGCGATCCTGCGCAAGGATGGATTTGGCTTTTTCGCAACGGCGGTTATGGTGTCGTTATTGCAGGTGTCCAACAATGACCCCATGACCTCCACAGAAACGACGATTTTACAAACACTCCTAGAGTTGGAGCAGACCGTGAGCCGCATGGCCACCACGAATCCGAAACCGGATCTCATGGCCATTTTTGCGCGGTTGGATCTTTTGACTCGCGACCTTCCCCCATCGACCGATCCGTCATTGCTGCATTACATGCACAAAAAAAGTTACGAGAAAGCCCGGCTCTGGTTGCAGGGAAGGGAAGCGGAAAACCAACGCGGATCCTGCCTTCATTAAGGCATCACCGATGTTGCACGACGACGCCATCGTAGCCCTATCAACGCCTCTCGGTGAAGCCGGATTGGCCGTGGTGCGATTATCAGGAATCAACGCCTTAGCGGTGGCAGATCGGGTGTTCACTCCGGTCGGCAAATCCTCCCTCCGACCGACGCTCGCCCCGAGCCACACGATCCATTACGGGTTTATCGTTCGCAATGGCACGCGCATTGATGAAGTGCTGCTCAGCGTTTTGCGTGCGCCCCGCACATTCACCCGCGAGGACATGGTCGAGGTGAGTTGCCATGGCGGAGTGCTTCCCGCCAAACTGGTGTTGGATGCTTTTCTGGCCCAAGGAGCTCGAATAGCAGAACCCGGAGAATTCACTAAACGCGCCTTCCTCAATGGGCGGATCGATCTCGCCCAAGCGGAAGCCGTCGCCGATCTCATCCATGCACGCACGGAGTTGGCTCTCCAAGCGGCACACGACCAGTTGTCGGGGCATCTCTCGCAACGGATCGAAACACTCCGTGCCGATCTCACTCGGACACTGGCACACATCGAGGCTCATATTGATTTTCCCGACGAGGACATCGCGCCCGATACACGGCTCCAATTAGTCAACCGCTTGGAATCGGCTCTGACCTTTATCAACGAATTGCTCCGCACCGCACCCGAAGGTCAACTCCTGAGACGCGGGGTGCGCGCCGCGATCGTGGGCCGACCCAATGCAGGAAAATCCAGCCTGCTCAATCAACTGCTGGGGCATGATCGCGCCATTGTTTCGCCGATCGCCGGTACGACGCGCGATACCATCGAAGAGACGGCCAATATCCGAGGTCTGCCAGTGATCTTTGTCGATACCGCCGGGCTACGGGCTGCGGGCGACAGTCTGGAAGCCGAAGGGATCCGCCGCAGCAAAGCCATCCTGGCAAAAGCAGAATTGATCCTGCACGTGATCGACGCAACGGAGCCGTGGACTCAGGAGGATGAACAATTGCTCGCGGAAAGCGCAGGCAAGAAACGCCTGATCATCCGGAATAAAATGGATCTCCCCGGCGTGGTTTCATGGCCGGATTCATGGGCGAAAGAAGCGATCCCCCTGTCGAGCGTCACAGGGGCTGGATTGGAAACACTCAAGGACTCGATCAAAAATCTTCTCTGGTCCGGACAGGTGGGAGGCGAAATGTTGCAGGTCATGATCAACTCGCGACATCAGGAAGCGTTACAGCGAGCCCAGATTTCCATCACCCATTCCGTCTCGGCGTTACGGGATGAATTGACCCTCGAATTAGTCGCCATGGATCTCCGCATCGCGTTCAATGCCGTGGGAGAAATCGTTGGAAAAACCACCACCGAAGATTTACTCGACTCGATCTTCAGCCAGTTTTGTCTCGGCAAATAAAAGGGGAGCTTTGCCTCAGCGTATTAAAACGTGGGGCGAACCTATCATCGGCGTGGCGATCAATTCGGTTGCGGAACTTTTGAACACGACGGCTCCTGTGTCGATCGTGAACCAGACGGTCGCCTTATTTTTTGACAACCGTTCGCGCAACTGCCGGGATCCACGGGCTGTAACCGGATACTCAGCACTTGCCACGACGATCAACTGCGGGGCAATCGCCTCCAACAAACCCGTGCGGAAGGCGTCTCCGTTTTCAGGAATTCCTCCGATCAACACATCAGCTTTCAGGTCGGGTTCGCGTTCCAATAAAAGGCGTTGCCCCTCGTTGCCAAGATCAGGAAGAACCAGGATGCGCCATCCATTCCATGTGGTGCGGAGGACGATGCTCTTGTCGTCAGCGCGACCTTGTTTTTCATTGGATTGTGGGTGCAACACCTGCCAGCCGTGCCAGGAGTCTCCACGGCTGAGGTCGTTCCACACAGGTCGTTCCCATTCGAGTTGGACAAGAGCATCCTTGTAATCGCGAGAGCGAAAGGTCACATCGGGCACCCCGATTTCAGCGATGGGAAACGCCTCACTCAACAGCGTGGCTCCTTGCACATGATGGATATCGCCATGACTCAGGAGCAGAGCGGACAGTGTGTTCACCCCTTGGGCTCGGAGGTAAGGTTTCACCAAGGCGAGCACCGAAGATTCCGTTCCAGCATCGAGCAACCAGTCCTCCCGAGTGCCCATCAAGTGATGTGCGTGCATCACCCCGGCGGCTCCCGGTAAAAGTGTCAACCGAGGTTCGGCAAGGTCGGAGAGATGTTGCGCGATAAAAAAAATGGAACAGACAACCCACGGAAAAATCCACCAACGCCACAGTCGGCGCATCGCGGCAAAACCAATTCCTGCGAGTGCCCAGTAATAGCACAGCATCAGCGGCATACCCCATGCGGCGACATTCCAATTGCCCCACCGCACGCCCGCCATCCATTCGCTCACGGCGATCATCGCGGACATGATCACCCAACTTGTGTGGTTAAAAATCTCCGACACCCACGGCCACGCTGCGCCCGTGATCAGGCTGACAAGGCTGCTCGTCAATCCCACACCACTCAAGGGCACGATAATCATATTGCTCAACAGACCAATCGGGCTGACGAGGTGAAAATAATTTACGATCAGGGGGAACGAAACCACGGCGGCCACTAAGCTCGTGAACTGCCAAGGAATCAGGTATCGACCGAACAAATTGCCGGTCATGGATTGCGGTTGTCCTCCCAAAACAGGGGCATGGAAAACATCCCCATACCGCCATCGGCGCAATGAAATCAAATCCACCGATTCGGCTAGGCGGATGCGCCACAGGGGTAATGTTTCGCCCGCGAGCACATCCCGCCAAACCTCACCCGATTCGATCCAATCAATCACCACAAGGAACAAGGCGAAACCGAGGACGATCCCCGTCGATAATTGGAAACCGACTTGGAACAATTGTCCGGGATCCCACACCAGCATGATCAAGGCGGAGGCGGCCAGAGTATTCAAAAGGTTTTGGGGGCGTTTGAGTATCCATGCGAATAACCAAACAGAGGCCATCAGGGTCGAACGGATCGCGGAGGGCTGCCATCCTGTGGCTGCGGTGTAGAACCAAATCAAGGGGATCACTCCAGCAGCCACGATGTGCCGGGGCACCCTGAAAAATCGGAATGCGCTTACAAGGAACATGGCGATCAGCGCGATATGCGCCCCGCTGATGGCAAAGATGTGCAAAGTTCCGCTTCGAATAAAGGGTTCGGCAACCTCGGCAGTCAGCCCTGTCTGCCACCCCAACACCATGGACCAAACCAGCCTCACCGCCTCATCCTCCTTCAAACCTTGGCTCAGTATTTTCCGACCCAAAGCCACAAAAGATTCCGTCATGGGACGGGTCGTTGAGGGGTCGCGTCGGAGCCAATCATTTGTACTTCCCACGCGGAGTTGATAATGAATGCCCTGCCAGTGCAGGAATTTTCGATAGTCAAAAAGCCCTGGGGCAACGGGCGTGTTGGGCAGGCTGAGCACGCCTGAAATCTCCACGCGCTCGCCGTGGAACACGACGCCTTCCATATCCCCAGGGGTCAGCACAACGACCTCACCGCGCAGAGGTTCCCACGTATCGAGCCTCCGCCAAGAATCCAGTGAGACCCGGGCCACACTCCGTCGCAACGTGCGACCCTCGCGCTCGAACTCCCGCACTATGGGGGCACCACTCAGACGCCCTCGCAGATTGGCCAGCGTTGGAGTGTCCCCGGCAACGAGTCGGATATCGTCAGCCGACAGAGGTTGCAAACGACCCCGCATGTTGAGTGCGCCCAAACAGATCAACGCCAGAATTATGGCAACGATTCGCCGCTCTTTTGACAGCCAACCAATCACCACCACCATCAGCCCGGACACAAACCAGAACAGAGCCGAAAGACCCATGCTTTCACCGACAAGAATTCCCACTCCATACCAAACCACGAGATGCAACAGGGGATATTCCATTGCACCGGAATTTTTGATGGCTCGATTTTCCATCGGGATTTTGAGGCGCACTCGCCCCTCGGTTCACCATTTTTTTGCACGTCGTCCAATCCACCAGACTAGGAAAATCCCAAGGACGGCACCCGCGATATCGAGCATCACATCACCCAATGAACCACGGCGTCCTGGAACAAAGCCCTGATGGACTTCATCGGTCGCAGCATAGATTGCGGCGATCAGAACCGAGCGGCGGGCCGTGGTCGTATTCCATCCGGTGAGGGCAGGGCGGAGGGCATTCCAAATCAACGCCGCCAAAAGGGCGTAACTCACGGCGTGAGTAGTTTTTCGCACGACGAACTGCACCCCTTCGATGGTCGCGGATTGAACATCGGGAATAAGCCATCGTAATAGGGGTCCAATAATTCGCGAGGTGTGTCGAGGGGAACCCAGATCCGTCGAGGCGGAAAAAAGCGTGCCCATCCACAGAACCACCCAACACCAGGCCACAATTTTATTTTTTTCTCCCACGTGAATGATTTTCATCTGAGGCAAAGGGTGTGGCAATGGATATTTAAAATGGACCTCGGCGGCTTCATTTATTTGTAAACTGTTGCTGTCATCCTTGCCAAGTTCCTGATTCTCTGGTAGCAATTCTAATCTGTATGCGTTTTTGGTCAGCATTTATTCCTATCACCGGCGTGCTCGCATTCTTGATCGGCTGCGGCAAGGATCGACCTTCACCTGAAAAGGTGACCTCCGTCGCAACAGCCCCCCCGGCTGCTTTGTTGGCTTCTTGGATTTCTGTGGGCGGGGCCGCGTTGGCTTCGGATACGAACTTGCCAACCTTGGGGGCGATTGCCGCGCTGCCTGAAACAAAAGCGTTCGTGGAATCGGCTCTGCTCCGATTTGCGGAGCAAGTGGCGGCACCGTTGCTGGCAGCACACCCTGCGTTGACGGCAGCGATTGCCGGACAGGCGGCACCCTTGTTGAAGGATTTGATCGATGCACCGACACGGTTTGTCGCCGCCTCGGTGTCGAATCAAGTTAGCTGGAGTCTGGCTCTGAAACTGAGTGACGCACGAGCCTCTGCTTGGAGGTCGAATGCATGGCTGGCATTTTACCCCGATATCCGTGTGACGCAGAAAGGTCCCTGGACAATCCTGGGAACGGTCACTAGCAATAGCCTGACCGATGGGCTTTTCGATCCACAGAACGAAACCACGACGACACAGGATTCGTTGGTGCGTGCGGAACTCGCCGTTCATCAGTGGCCAACAACATGGCGTCCCGGCCATTTGTCGTCCATTGATCGTGTGACTTTTTCATTGGGTGCCAAGGGGGATGATCTGCGTCCCCGTCTCGTGCTAACCACGGCTCGCCCGTTGAATTTCGACCTAGTGCCTTGGCAGATTCCGACGAATTCCATCCGCGATCCCCTGATTGGTTTCACTGCGGTGCGGGGGCTCCAGCCGTGGTTATTAAAATTGCCGCTGGTCCATTCTCTAGGCCTGACCCATTTGCCTCATCAAATGATTCTGTGGCACCAGGCCCTGTCACCTTTTTCCGTTACGGCGGCGTTTCCGATGGAGAATGTGACGCAGTTCATGGATCAGTTGTCCACGCGCCTAACGCCCCTACTCGCAACTTTGCTGCCTACAAATTCTCCCGGGCATATCCAGTATAACACCAATACCCACCGGCTCAACTGGTCAGGGCTCCCGATCGTGATTCCCTTCATCGCTCCGGGCGACGAACCCAACATCCTTCAGGCGGGTCTTTTTCCTCTTGAATTGCCTAGTGGAAAACATGCTCCGGTGGAGTTATTTGAACAGGTCACCACGCAAACCAATCTACTTTTATACGACTGGGAGATCACCCAGGATCGCCTCGGTCAATGGCGTCCGATTTCTCAAATTTACGCCATGGTTTCCAACCAGGGTCTGCATGAGGATCATTCCATGTCTGAAAATTGGTTGGATGCGATCGCTCCGAAACTGGGCAACTCAGGAACCAAACTCACCCAAACAGGTCCAAGGGAACTGACCTTGACGCGGGGTGCTCCTCTTGGGTTGAATGCCTTAGAGCTGGTCGCACTGGCTCGGTGGGTCGAACCCTTTCCTGCGTTCCTAAAACACAAATCAAAACCGGAACCTAAAACCGCGATCCCATTGCCCGCACTCGTACCATAACTGATCCATAACTCCCCAGAGCCATGCTCAAATTAGGCGTCAATATCGACCACGTTGCCACGTTGCGTCAGGCTCGTTACGCCGGCCGCGAACGGGGCGAACCCGATCCCATCGAGGCGGCGTTGATTTGTGAGGCCGCCGGTGCCCACGGGATTACGGCCCATCTGCGGGAGGATCGTCGCCATATTCAGGATCGCGACATGCAAAAACTTCGCGACTCGATCAAGACCCGCCTGAATTTTGAAATGGCGAACACGGAGGAAATGATCCTCTTCGCCCTGCAATTAAAACCTGAGATTGTTTGCCTCGTTCCGGAGCACCGTCGAGAAGTGACCACCGAAGGAGGGTTGGATGCCGTTGGGCAATTAACAATTCTCACAACAAGTCGGCAACGGCTCAATGACGCTGGGATCGAAGTGAGTCTTTTCATTGATCCTGACCTAGCACAAGTTCAAGCCTCGTCCCAAATCGGAGCCCAATTTGTTGAGCTGCACACCGGTGCTTACGGTGAACAATTTCATCGCAAAAAGGAGCGACAAGATGAGCTGCACCGATTGGTAGACTCCTCCCGCAAAGCACACGAACTCGGCATCGGCGTGAATGCAGGTCACGGATTGAACACCCAGAATCTGTCGGAGCTTTTCCGGGTTCCCCACCTGATCGAATTGAACATCGGCCATAGCATCATCAGCAGATCTGTAACGGTGGGGCTCGCAACGGCGGTGCATGAAATGCTCCATCTGATGAGGAATTACCCCGCATGATCCTAGGTGTGGGGATCGACCTCGTTGAAATCGCGCGGATCGCGCGCATCCACACCCGGTTTGGGCGATCCTTCGCTGAGAAATTTTTGATCGGTGGTGAGCGGGAGGATTGCCTTGATCATCTACTTCCTGCGCCACGGTTGGCGGCGCGATTTGCAGCGAAAGAAGCCCTGTCAAAAGCCCTAGGCACCGGGATCGGAAAAGAACTCGGCTGGCATGATATTGAAGTCCTCCGCTCCGCAAACGGTCAACCCTCCCTCGTGTTCCACGGCAAGGCCATCGCACTCCTGCGGGAACGTGGGATCACTCGCACCCACCTTTCCCTGACACACAGCCAGAGTCATGCTGCCGCCGTGGTCGTGTTGGAATCCTGAGCCCCGCTCCGCGTCACCGCCGGACTAGCTCAGGTTGCGGACAAATACTTTTCCGGGAAGCTGGCGGATGATCCTCTTCATTTCCAAACTAAAAAGGGCGACCGACACCGTCGGGATCGAGAGTCCTGTGATCTGAATCAGGTCGTCAATGGAGAGCTTTTCCGAAGACAAGGCTTCAAAAATTACCGCCTCATTATCGCTCAATACCAGCGCGGGCAACTCGCCCGAAGGATTCGGGGTTGCGGGTCGATGGGCGGGTGGAAACAGATACTCGAACTCGCTCAAAATATCCTCCACTCCCTCGCAGAGTTTGGCTCCCTTTTTGATCAGGTCATGACACCCTTTGCTGCGTGGAGAATCGATCTGGCCAGGAACAGCAAAAACCTGACGGCCCGCATCGACCGCCATATTCGCGGTGATCAGGGCTCCACTGGTGAGATTAGCTTCCACGACCACAGTCCCCATCGTCATCCCGGCGACAATCCGGTTGCGGATTGGGAAGGATTGTTTATCCGCAGGACGGTTGAAGGGGAACTGGGTGATCAACGCGCCTTGTTCCGGTATTTTTGCGAACAAGACCGCGTTCTCCGCCGGGAACACGAGGTTGATCCCTGTTCCAAGAACCGCAATCGTGCGTCCTTTGCCCGAGATCGCTCCTTGATGCGCGGCGGTGTCGATCCCGCGGGCTCCACCACTGACCACCGTGACGCCGAGAGACGCGAGTTGGAAAGCGAGTTTGCGTGCTGTCGAGATCCCGTAATGCGTCGTCATTCTCGATCCCACAATGGCGACACAATTCCGGTCGCTCTCCAACAGTGTGCCTTTGACATAAAGCACCAGTGGAGGATCGTAAATTTCGCGCAGGTGCTTCGGGTAATTCTCGTGCTCCGGAGTGACGATAACACAACCAAATTCACGGATGCGCTGCAACTCTCCGGCCAGATCAACCTGCGATTCCCAACCGGCGATCGAACTGGCGATTTCAGATCCGATTCCGGGCACTCGCTGCAACTCTGCCAGGGACGCCCCCAACACTTCGGCGGGCCCACCCAACGCGGCCACCAACTGCCGACCCCGCACCGGACCCACCAGAGGAATCATGTTCAACGCAACAAACGCTTCAGTGGAATCCATCCCCGAATCATAAACCACTCCAGCCCCGGAGCAAGCCGGAGCCGTTGGTAAATCTCCTGAATTTTATCCCGAAGTTTCTTGGTGTGCCTCCAAATTTGTTTTGGCGGGAATCGCGCCGGATTGATCTGCCCAACCGTTCGGCATCAGCGTGGTCAGCGAGACCTTGGTACGACTCGCGGGAAATGTTGGAACACATTGTCTTGCTCTTTAGAGCAGTGGACTGACCTCCGTCCCAATACGCTCCGGGTCGCACAGAACAATAGCCGAGCAGTCAAAAAAAATTCTGAACCAATGGTTATTTAAAGTCTTTTTGTGTGGATTAAGAGGGCGAAAGAGGTGCCGGAAAATAAAGGTTAATTTATTATTGACTATTATTGTGGGTTTGCATTTATCGATTACGTAGTGCTAAGTGTTCAATCAAAAAGGAACCAATCGGCGACGGGGTGTGAGACAAAATTCTTCGTTTAAGCTGCGAGCGACAAAGCATCGTTGAGGGCGGCGTGTTTATTGAGTCTGGATTTCCAGAACTGTTCCAATCGTCGACTGCTGTGGTTACACCGCAAGGCTAGAATTTTTTTCGCTCCGGGTTTGGACCAAAACATGCCTGATTGTTTGCAGCGCCCGCCAATGACGGTTTTGCAGCCAGCCTCCACTACGCCGGAGCCGATGAAGTAACCGGCGGCGCGAAAGGTTCCATACTGCATCCGTTTGACGTTCCGCACAAAGTATCCTAGGGCGTCTTTGACGGCCTCGGCTTGCTTGCCGCGTCTTCCCTTTAACTCCTCTGGAGCCATCGGCACGCCGGTTCCATCCGCGCTGACGTACATGATGGGCGCGTCGCAGGAGCCGGGCTGGGCCTGGCGCTCCTGCCAGGCTTGCGCGTCACCGCCCACCCGCTG
>CAMBHS010000091.1 GCA_945867235.1 Akkermansia muciniphila | reverse complement strand
CCATCCCTTTAGAGTCTCTTCTTCCTCATCAAGGGGGTCACGATGTACCAAGGTTGCCCGGAATTTTCTATAAAACCACTTGACACAGATTGAGATGCACTTGAAGTTTTGGTGAGTATATTCCACTAATTTTTGTAAGGAGAACACTCATATGACCACAAAAAATACACGTCGGGAGTTTTTATCTGAAGTGGGTCGAGGGATGCTGGTTGCCTCGGTAGGGGCATCGGTCGCTGGAGAACTCGGGTTGGGCTCTGCATTAGCGGCAGAAACTCCCACCGCATTGTCCTTTGGTGCAATGGAACCCCTCGTCTGCTTGATGCAGGAAACGCCCGTCAATCAGCTTCTTCCCGCGTTGGTAAAGAAATTGCGATCAGGCACGGATTTGCGTCAACTCACTGCCGCAGGGGCACTCGCCAACGCACGCACGTTTGGCGGCGAGGATTACGTCGGGTTCCATACGATGATGGCGTTGGCACCGGCTCTGCACATGGCTCAGGAGCTTCCGACCGATTTGCAACCGCTGCCGGTTTTCAAGATTCTCTATCGGAATACCAATCGCATCCAGGAACAAGGCGGACGAAAACAGGAAGTGTTGCAACAAGTTAAACCCGCACAGCTTCCTGAAAACCGCAAAGGGGGCGAAGTTTTGCGAGACGCTGTCCGCAGTAAAAAACTGGATTCCGCCGAGCAAGTTTTTGCCGCACTTGCACAAAATTCTGCGGATGATGCGTTCAACGATCTTTTGTATGCAGTCCATGACCACACCGAGGTACACCGCGTTGTGTTGCCATATCGTGCTTGGGATTTGCTGGGGCTCATTGGAAAGGAACAAGCCCACACACTCTTGCGTCAGTCGGTTCGTTATTGTGTCAAAGCGGAATCTTGGACGTATAACCCGAACCAGGAGGGTCCACGGACCTTGCTTCCCAGGATGCTTGAAGAGCATAAATTGCTCGATCGAGCCCGGGGAGACCGCAAGGCAGAGGACGCTTGGGTTGACCAACTGAGTCAAACTATTTTCAAATCCACTCCCGCTCAGGCAGCAGCAGCAGCAGCCGCAGCACTGGCAGAAGGATTCTCTCCGGTAGATATCGGCGAGGCGATGACCTTGGCCGCGAATCAATTGATTTTGAGAGACATAGGTCGCACCCCAAATGAAGAGGTGGCGGGCAAACCCATGGGAAGTGTGCATGGGGATTCCATCGGAGTTCATGCCGGTGACTCTGCCAATGCTTGGAACAATATGGCTCGTGTGGGCAATGACAGGAACTGTTTTGCCAGCCTGATCTTGGGATGTTATCAGGTCGCATTGGATCGCCTTGGTCGTGGTGGACATTTCCTAGATTGGCAGCCTTTACCCCTAGGTCGGCACGTGACTGATGTTAAATCAACCGATCCAACCTCGTTATTAAGAGAGGCCGAGGAAGCCATTCGCGGCAATCTCCAAGCCAAGGCGAGCGCGATCATCCATCGATACGGGGAACTCGGTCATCCCTCACGCCCTGTCCTCGATTTGATGCTGCGATTCGCCATCAGCGAAGAAGGAGCATTGCACGCTGAAAAATTCTACCGAACATCGGTCGAAGGATTTGCCGCCACCCGCGCTCCATTCCGTTGGCGCCATCTGGTGGCATTGGCTCGCGTTACCGCCAGCGAATTTGGGCGACCTGCGGCAGGTATGGCTGAGCTTCGGACTTTACTAAAAGTTTGACGATTGGGGATTCAGAGAAATCCGTTGCGTCGTAATTAAGAAATGTTTCTGCAAAGGTTCCGGTCGCAATCCTCTGTGCGATCCGGTTCCTTGGCTAGGTTTGATTCATGGCACTTTTTGCTTTTTCAGCAAAATTGCCTTTTTGCGCTCACGAAACAGCGTTCACGCAACGAGAGCAGATGGTTGGGTGAGTTGGGTTGTGGCCGATATCTGTTTCCCAATGCCAACAACGCTCGCATTTTTGACCGTCCGCTTTGGCGATTTGCACTGAAACATTATCTCCAACCGTAAATTCGATTTGGGATACGTTCAAAAGTTCTCGCAAGTCGATGGTGCTGTCGATCAACGGGGCAACAAGCATCAACCTAGCATCGAGCGATTTGCCGATGGTTTTTGCTTGGCGTGCTTTTTCCAGCGCAGGAAGGACAGTTTCCCGTAACTGAAACAGTTCGCTCCAAAGGGCAGATTCAGATGACGAAACAGTGAAACCCGAAGGCGTCCATGTCGAAAGATGAACCGAGTCGGTCTTCATTCCCGGGATGTACTCCCATGCCTCGTCAGCCGTGAATACGAGCATTGGAGAAAGCATCTGGCACAAGCTTTGAACTATGCGGTGGATGGCAGTTTGAGTGGAACGACGGCGCGCAGAATTTGCTGGGTCGGTGTATAAGCGATCCTTGACGATATCATGGTAAACAGCACTGAGTTCTACAGCAACAAACTGGCTGATCTTTTGATAGGCGACGTGGAATTCATAACGGGAATAGGCAGTGAACACCTCCGCTTCGAGTTGGGCGACGGCGGTTAAAACCCATCGATCAAGACCTGTCATTGAGTCGGACTCGACGGAGTGTTTATCTGGATCAAAATCGTAAAGATTTGATATTTGGTAGCGCAAGGTATTGCGGATGGAACGATAAGTTTCCGCCACTTTGCTGATGCGTTCCTCGCTCACCACGATGTCACTTCGGTAATCCTGCGATGCGACCCAAAGGCGCACAACATCGGCTCCGTAGCGTTTAATATACGCGTCTGCGGTTTGAGGCTTTTCGTATCCCCCTTGGCCTTGTTTTGATTTTGAGATTTTTTCCCGATCTGCATCCACCATGAATCCGTGAGTGAGCACGGTCTTATAAGGAGGCACCCCATGCCCAGCAAGGGAAAGCAGGAGCGAGGATTGAAACCAACCACGATGTTGGTCACTGCCCTCTAAATACATGTCCGCCTGCCACGCTTCTGAATTGGGGAGGTCGTGCTGCAACTCAGGGCGTGCCATCAGAACCGCCCGGGAGGAACTGCCAGAATCGATCCAGACATCAAGTGTGTCTGTCGATTTTTCGACAGGATCACTTCCGATCCAGTCGCTGGGTCGCACCATCCCCCAAAGTTCCGAACAGGATCGTTCAAACCAAATATTGGAACCTTCTTTTTCCACGAGATCAGCGGTGTTCCGGATGATTCGAGGGTCAAGAATTGGAAGGCCTGCCGCATCATAAAATGCAGGAATTGGAACGCCCCAAGAGCGTTGACGGGAGATACACCAATCGGGTCGGGTTTTAATCGCCCCTTCAATCCGATGGCGACCCCAATCGGGTATCCAATGAATCTGTTTAACCGTCTCCAGTGCCTGCTGCCGAAAATTATTGTGGTCGATCGAAACGAACCATTGGTCCATGGCTCGAAAAATGACCGGAGTCTTGCTGCGCCAACAATGAGGATAACTGTGGTGGTAATCCTCCTGATGTAAAACCAAGTTGCGGGAGACCAGTTCCTCAATGACCACGGTGTTGGCTTCACTCTGCCCCTGCTTGGGAAGAATGGATTTTCCGACCATTGAAAGGGGGAACTGTTGGTTCGAAGGAAGATCAGAGGTATGCGTGAGACAACCTGCATCATCTACTGGAGAGTAAACGGGGAGTTTGTGACGCAGTCCCAGTTGATAATCCTCCATACCGTGACCCGGAGCGATGTGGACAAACCCGGTGCCGGTGGTGTTCTCCACAAAATCATCGCCGGAATGCAACCGCCCAGTGCGTTCGCAAAAGGGATGTTGATACTCCATCTGCTCTAACTGCTCAGCATAAAGTGTTCGGACAATTTCGTATCCCTGCCATCCCATTTTCCAGACCACCTGAGAGATGAGCGCATTGGAAAGAATAAACAATTCTTCCCCTACCCTGACGAGTGAGTAGTGAAAGGTAGAATTATAGGCAACCGCCAGATTGGCTGGCAACGTCCAGGGTGTCGTCGTCCAGATCAGCAGAAATGTGTTTGGAAATCCGACAAGCGGGAATTTAACATACACGCTTTTGCTAACGTGATCCTGGTATTCCACCTCAGCTTCCGCCAAGGCTGTGCGGCACGGAATACTCCAATAAACCGGTTTCTTGCCGCGATACACGAAGCCTTTGGCCACGATATCAGCAAAGAGCCGCAATTCATGAGCCTCGTAGTGTTTATCCAAGGTCAGGTAAGGATTAGACCAATCACCTAACACGCCCAATCGCTTGAACTGAATCCGTTGTAAATCAATGTATTTACGCGCGTATTCATCGCAAGCCTTGCGAATTGCAGCGGCATCACTTGTGGTATCGCCTGCTTTTCGCATTTCCTGCGAAACTTTAAACTCAATCGGTAAACCGTGACAGTCCCACCCCGGCACGTAAGGGACTCTGAATCCTAGAATCGTTTTACTGCGAATGACAAAATCCTTGAGCGTCTTGTTGAGAGCCGTGCCGATATGCACGTCGCCATTCGCAAACGGTGGACCATCATGCAATACAAACGTAGGAGCTCCAGTGCGTTGCGCCTGAATGCGCTCATACAACTGGTTAGATTCCCATTTTTGCCAGCGTTGCGGTTCGCGCGTGACGAGGTCTGCCTTCATCGGAAAATCCGTGCACGGCAAATTAACAGTCTGTTTATAATCCATGATCGAAACGTGAACTTACCAATGGCGAGGGAACGGTGTCAAACGCGAGAGCAGGAATCGCATTCCTAATTCTGCAAGGAGGATGGTGGGCATGGCGGGAGTTGAACCCGCGCAAGGCATTTCTCAATTTTTCATAAAGTGCGTATTTACGCAAAGAGTTGAATAGTTGGGATTCGGAATTATTCGAAATAGTAGAGTCACAACGATAGGTGCAGGAAGTCGAGGTCGGGGAAGCGGGCAAAATCGGCATCGAAGGAGACGAGGCGAGAACCGCTGGAGATGGCGAAGGCGGCAAGATAGGCATCCGTCCAGAGGTGGTGTGGGAGGGGCGTTTGAGTCGTGTTGAATTGGAAGTGAGCCTCCAAGCCTTCTGGTTCGTCAAGAAACTGAATAATGGGAAGTGCCGTGAAATCTTTATAAATGACCCATGCTTCGTCGTTCGTGAGAGTGCGGCTGAGCACGCGTGACTGTGTGCTAAGGCGGAGCAGCCCCATCATGGAAATGCGAGTAAAGGCGACTTGGGTATCTGCGATTTCCTCCCAATAACGTGCGGCAGGTGCATGGTGAATGTGATTGTGATCAACTAGGGCGAGCCAGACGTTGATGTCGGGGATGTCCATTTACTTTGTTTTTGAGGATCGGGAGATCACGCAGTGGTAGTTCTCGATGTCCTCCTCCTCAAGAATCGCTTGGAGTTCCGCATTGGACAGGGCTGGGTGTAAGGGAGCACCTAGAATGCGGGGTATGCCCACGGGGAGTGGGTGGGGATTCTTGAGGGGAGAGGTATCCTTTTTTGGTATTTGCGGCGCACGCAAACCAGCCTCGATGTAAGTGGCGAGGAGTTCCTTGAGCTTGACGCCTTGTTGGACGGCGCGGGTTTTGACTGCCTTAAAAAGATTGTCTGGTAGATCGAGCGTCGTTCTCATCCATCGAGACTGGTGCGAAAATGCGGAAAAGTAAAGATGTATTTATGCGAGCCGCTTGATTTGCTGCGTAAGGTTGGATTCGAGTTGTTGCAATTGGAGATTCATATCTACACGGTGATTGAGCTGGATTTCCTTGTCTTCACGGGTGCGGAGGCGACTTTGAGGTTCATAAACGGAGAATGATCGAAAGCACCGCTTCCCAGTCGCGTCATAAAAGGAAACCTTGAACTGATGGTAAGTCGTGGCATTAATGAGCTTGTCAGTGCGATAAATCCGAACACTTGAGCTTCCGCGCTTGATGACGACTGGGAACGTGCTCGGGGGTTTCATTCCAGCAGTGTTCGGAAACAGTTCGGAATTTTTGAGAGTTTTCAGAAAACCCCTATAAACAAAGGGGGAAAGTGGTGGGCGTGGCGGGAGTTGAACCCACAACCTGCGGCTTCGGAGGCCGACACTCTATCCAATTGAGCTACACGCCCGACTTGCGAGGCTACAATAGGTCATGATTTCCCACGTCGCAATCCTTTTGACCAGCCAACAAAAGCCTGTTGATAAGGCATATTTACGATACTCTCGAGGTCAGAAACCTTATGCGCGATTTTCCTTTTTTAGTAGTGGTCTGTCTGGTTTTGAGTTGCCTGTTTCCCACGGGTTGTGGTCGCAAATCAGCACTCTCAGAGTCGGGCGAGTTCTCGCGATTGATGAATTCCGGAAAGACCTATTACGAACAGGGCGATGCTCTCAAAGCACTCGGGGCATTTCAAACAGCGGTAAAACTCCAACCGACCGCGAATGATGCCCATCTCAATCTAGCCAATGCGGCGTTGCTCGCTGGGAATGCAACACAAGCTCTCGCGGCAGCAAGCATCGTTATCGAACGCGATTCCAACGCTGCGTCGCATTATTTGGCAGGGTGCGCCTTTTTACGATTAAACCGTGTCACCGAAGCGTTGCAGGCTCTTCAAATCAGCAAGGACATGAATTCCGAGGTAGCCTCCACCAGTTTCCAATTGGGGTTGGCACACTTTTCTTTGAAGCATTGGGAAGAAGCATCGAAGGAATTTCAGGCCACGTTATTACTCGAACCTGAGCACCCATCGGCACATTACAATCTGGGGCAGGCTTTGATCCGATTGAATCGCATTCAGGAGGGACAAATAGAACTCGATAAGCACAGAGACTTGTTGACGCAGAAAAACAGCAACCCTCCAACAGTAGCAGGATTAGAGCGCTGCGTTCACACAGCGATTTTAGCCCCCTTCGAGTTAGAACCACCAAGCAAACAAGGGATCCCCGTCAAATTTGTAAATATTACTGAGCAATCTTTCGGTGC
The DNA here is from genome assembly GCA_945867235.1 of Akkermansia muciniphila. Taxonomy (GTDB): domain Bacteria; phylum Verrucomicrobiota; class Verrucomicrobiia; order Limisphaerales; family SXQI01; genus SXQI01. The sequence continues at coordinate 4,462 of CAMBHS010000091.1, read as the reverse complement.
GGCTGCATCCCAATATGGAGCTCCTGTTGGAATTATGGACATCAACCAGCGGGGTGCCCAAGACTTGTTCGTTTTGGAAAAGGGTCAAGGCTTTCGTTTGCTCTGGAACACGAATGGAATGTTTCGATCCGGAGGCAAAGTACTCCCTGCCCTGACGAATGGTCTTTACCACAAGAGCCTAGTTGCTGACTTACAAAACGATCGGTTTGAGGACGTGATCGTCATCGGTGAAGGAGGATCGCACGTTTTTAAATTTGCCACCAACGGGGTTTTTACAGAGGTGACAGCCTTCAGTCGTCTTAAAAATTTAGCGGCAAAAGATGCGGCATTAGTGGATCTCGATTTCACTGGCAAACTTGACTTGCTCGCCATCACCGCTCGAACCAATGACTTGAGGCTATTTCGTAACCTGGGAAATTTCCTATTCAAAGATATCACCTCCACCTCGGGGATACCGGCAAGTTTTTCGGCACAAGGAACTTTAGCGGTCGAGGATTGGAACAACGACGACTTGATGGATGTGATCGTCGGCGGTTCCGATAAGGCCCCGCTACTCCTTGAGAAAATTCGTGGAGGCGGATTATCAACCACGAACACTGCATCCCATTGGCCAGCCGGGCGAATCTTTGCAACGGGAGATTTAAACAATGATTTGAAGGCGGATTTGGTTGTTATTTCCAATAATCACCTGATGGTTTCTTTCGGTGGGTTGGAAGAAATCAAGTCGTTCTCCATCTTGGAGAATTTAATCACATCGATCGTTCTAGCAGATTACGACAATGATGGTTGGGTGGATATTTGCACCGTGGGAAACAATCTTCACCTGTACAGGAATCTTGGACCAGACGGGTTTCTAGAAGTCACCTCCGCTCTGGGTTTGTCGAGTATTGAAGGCTGGATCGCAGAGGTTCATTTCGCAGATTTTGATCAGGATGGCGATTCGGATTTACTCGTCGCTCCTGCACTCGGGGGGTTGCAACTTTGGCGCAATGATGGTGCGAACTCGAATCACCAATTGAAAGTGCGGCTTGTAGGAAATCGATCCAATGCCAGTGGGATGGGGGTTAAAGTCGAAACTCGCGCCGGCGGATTTCGCAACATGCGCACTGTGTCTAAATTTCCCATCGAAATTGGAGTGGGAAAGCACAGTCAATTGGATGCCGTGACAGTGCATTGGTTTAATCTTTCTGTGCCATCGCTCGATCAAAAGGTTGAGAAAGATCCGGTCACGCTCACGGAACTAATTTTGCCGGAAGGTTCCTGTCCTTACGTTTATGTTTGGGACGGTTCGTCATATCGATTCGTCACTGACATTCTTGGATCAGCACCGCTCGGATTGCCGGTGGCTCAAGGCATTTATATCGATGCGGACCCGCTCGAATACGTTTGGCTTGGCAACCGTGAAACAGTCCAACCTCGCCATGGGTATTACGAAGTGCAAATCACAGAAGAACTGCGTGAAGTGCTTTATCTTGATGAAGCGAAGCTCTGCGTGGTGGATCATCCCATCGGAACTGAGGTTCATTCGACAAGCAAACTTCGCTCTCGAAAACCCTATCCCATCCCAGAACTCATGACACTCGGGAAACGTCATGCCTTGATTAAAGCGACCAATCTCTCAGGCATGGATATAACTTCCACATTGAGGGAGATCGATGGGACCATGGCGTCCCCTCACAACCTCCGCGTGCCCCAATTACGAGGACTGGCAGAACCTCACGGAATGGTTTTGGATTTCGGAGCCCTGCCATCCAATCGACCACTTGTTCTTGCGCTGACAGGTTGGCTCCGATTCGGCGGGGGCATGGCAAATATCGGGGCGTCCCATGATGAAGCATTTCCATTTCCATTTCCAATTCTAGAAATTGAAATAGCCCCTGGAGAATGGCGTAAATTAAACATTGAAACAGGCGCGCCCTCGGGAAAGACAAAGACCATCGTTGTGGATCTCGAAGGAATGATCCCGAACAATACGGGCCGTCTTAAACTCACGACTGCCTTCGAAATACACTGGGATCGAGCTGCAATGTTCGAAAAAGTCGGAGAGCAACAAACCCACATAACAAGAATTGCTCCCGCACGAACTGATTTGCATTGGCGTGGCTTCAGTGAATTTGCCGATCTCCCAACGAACCAACCGCTCACCCCGATTTACGATCGTGTTTTCCAAAAACCATTTTGGCGCATCACCCCTTCAGGTTGGGCAACCCGTTATGGATCTGTGAATCCGTTACTGGAAAAAAGCGATGACGCGCTGGCGTTAGTCTGCGGTGGCGATGAGCTCACCCTTCTTTTTTCAGCAAGCGACCTGCCTCCCTTAGTTCCAATATCTCGACAGGATTTTTTCCTTTATGTTGACGGATGGGACAAGGATTCTGATTTTCATGTGGTCACTGGAACGCAAATTGAGCCCATGCCTTGGCACGGTATGAACGACCAAATACTGGGACGCGAAACCCCGCCAAGGAACTACGATGCGAAATGGAAAGGGGTTTGGAATACTCGTTGGATCGGCGAAAAAACTCTCAGTTCTCGATCTATCGGAACAAAAAAAACTATTCCCAAAAATCGATAATCCTCAAACCTTCATTGTCCACTGGTTCAGGTCGTGTTGAGCGGAATGCCCGTTCAAAAAGGCGAGAGTTTCCCCAATCAAATATAACGATCCTGCTACGAGGATGAACGGAGCTGTAGAAGCCGCTTGCATGGCTTGAGCAAGTGAATCGGCGGGAATTACGGAACGATTGGGGAACACCTCCTTGAGATACCCAGATAATTCCAATGTTGAAACGGTGCGCGGACTGGGCACGGGAACCGTGATGATCCTTGTAGCGAACGCTCCTAGCTCACGAGCCATGAGACGCCAATCCTTGTCTTCCAACACCCCGAAGATCAATGTGATTTTGCGCTCAGGAAACTCCTCTTCCAAAGTTTCGCATAGCGAGTGGATGCCAGCCGGGTTGTGCGCCCCATCAAGCAATAATTCCCGACCCTCATCCGATTGCACTCTTTGTAACCTACCCGGCCAATACGTGGAACAAAGGCCGGTTTTTAAGTCATCGAACCCTATTGGATAATAAGGATCCAAAGCCATGATGGCCTGCGCAGCCAAGGCTGCATTGATCCGTTGATGGCGTCCCAACATGGGTAATGTGAGTTGATCCATCAAACTCCCTATTCTCGAAGAAGAATCATTCAGGGTCATTAACCGGCTTTCATTGGCCTGGGCAATAATTTCGATTTCCTGATAAACCTCCGGTGAAACTGGCCCCAATAGCACCGGAACACCGGGCTTGATGATGCCCGCCTTTTCTCGCGCAATTTCAACCAATGTTGTGCCCAACCATTGTTGGTGATCCAACTGAATATTGGTGATGAGGCTAAGGATAGGGGTTACAATATTTGTCGCATCCAACCGCCCTCCCAACCCCGTCTCCCAAATAACAACGTCTGGTTTTTTTTGTGCGAAATGACAAAGTGCCATCAAGGTCACAAACTCAAAAAAAGTGGGTTGTTGTTGAGACCCCAACGTATCAACCCACGGTTTTATTCGAGAAACCAAGGCGGAAACTTCCTCCTCCGAGATGTTTTGGCGGTCGATTTGGATTCGTTCAGTGAAGGAAACCAAATGCGGCGAAGTGTAAAGCCCTGTGGTGAAACCCGCAGTGCGATAAACGCTTTCCAAAAACGCGCAGGTAGATCCCTTGCCGTTCGTGCCTGCCACATGAATCAATTTCAACCCCTGCTGGGGATTGCCAGCAAGCTCGCACAAGGCAGCAATTCGATCCAACCCCAACTCCATTCCGAATTGTCCTAGTGATTGTAAATAATCAGTAGCTGCTTCGTAAGTCATCGCAGGCAGATCAAGTTCCTCCTCCCCCGAGAAGAGAGACTTGAAATAATTTAAGCAGGACGGTGGTGGATGGGGCCAAGGCACGCACCAATAAATGCCCGGAAAAGCGGGTGAGGAGCGTTTGGTTTGCTCAGGAATTCAGGGTGATATTGGCACGCGAGATAGAATGGGTGATCCTTCAATTCGATAAGTTCCACCAGGTTGTTATCAGGACTGGTGCCAGAAAAAACAAAGCCAGCTTGGTCAAACTGCTCCCGGTAATCGTTGTTAAATTCGTAGCGATGACGGTGCCGTTCATTGATAACGAAAGCCCCATAAATTTGCGCGGCTTTCGATCCCAACTGGAGCTGACAAGGTTGTGAACCTAAACGCATGGTCGCACCTTTGTGAGAAACCTTTTTTTGTTCACTCAACAAGGAAATCACCGGATGAGGTGTGTTCACATCAAACTCCGTTGAATTCGCGCTACTGAGTCCAAGAACATTGCGAGCGAACTCAATCGTCGCAATCTGCATACCAAGGCAAAGACCCAAGTAGGGGATCCTTTTTTCGCGGGCATACTTGGCGACTAGGATTTTTCCTTCTATTCCCCGCTCGCCAAACCCACCT
>CAMBHS010000090.1 GCA_945867235.1 Akkermansia muciniphila | reverse complement strand
TTCCGGACATTTGATTAGCGCCATTGGTAACCCTCACTTTTGGGGAGAACCCGTCTCCTTGAGAATTTTCTCGTGGCGGGCCTTGGCCTCTTCAAGCGCCTTTTGGGATTCAGGCGTTCCAAGCAACTGAGCTTGTGCAAAGGCACGATTCAATTCCTTTTCGCTTTCGGCTATGGGGTCGAATCCCAAATTCCAGCCTTTCCGGTACGCTGCAACGACACCGGAAGGCATCTGGTTAATCTGTTCCATTCGATCAAGCAGCCCATTCCTCACGTCCCGAAGGCTTTTCCTCATGTCCTCCGCCACGCCTTTTCCGCTGTCCTTGCCGTCTGCTTCACCTTTCGCGTACGCCTGCTCGGGCGTTAGCGCTTTCAGACTGATTACGAAAGCGCTCTTGGGGCCGAGTTCGTCATCGAGCTTTTCCAGGGCTGTTTTTCGCCCGCAGCCAATGAGTGAAAGCATTACGATGGCGAGACAAAGCGCGTGGCGTTGCATCGAATATAAAGGAGCCCTTGGCGGGCATGAATTTTCAACTGTTGTTCGTTCGGGCATTGGCATTTCGCTTTTGTATTCCATTTACGGAATTTCGCCAATCCAAATATTCCGCAAACGGAACGTCGCCTGCCCTATTGAAATTGGCTGGTGCGCACCAATTTGGACCAGCAACTTGCGGTGTTCCTGAAACAAAAACGGGGGCAGACCACATTCGCTGTCTTCGCCAAGAAGCTGGGGATGGCGCAATCAACTCTGCACCGTCTGGAAAATGGGGAGCAAAGCCCGACCCTTGAAATGGTTTCGCAAATTGTGGACCGTTTGAAGGTGAAGCCCTCGGACATTTTTAAGGATTGAGAGGCGCTTTCCCATCTTTCGACTCATCCGGCCTGAGAAAGCACCCCTCGGGTCAATTCTGGAGCAAAGAAATATGCTCTGGGAGGTTCATCACTTGGCCTCGGTGATCTGAATTCCACTCGCGCCGGGATATTGGCTGTTGACCATTTGGCGGACATCTCCGGGGGCGTGGGCCGCCATTTCCAATTCGTACCATCGGCCCTTGAACATGAATTTCACTTTGTACTGCTTCATTTTTGGTTTCCTTTCTTTTCGACGGTGAGGGTTTGATTGATTGGGAAAGCGGTGATTCTAATCGACTTGGGCGAGGTCGGCTGGCTTCCATCGAAAACAAGTCGAACGAGGCCGTAATGGAGGGTTGAGTCCTGACCCAGATTCACGCAAACAGTCCCGCCTTCCAGTTTGGCGTTCCAAATTTTCTTTCGTCGGCTGGTATCGTGGTCGTGGCCGAAAACAACCAAGTTTGGGCTGTAACGCTCAACAGCCTGAGTCCATTCGATATTCCCTGCCAGTACACCGTCGGTTTTGGAGAGAGGGGTGCCGTAAACAGGTTCGTGCATCAGCCACAGTGTTCTTGCCGCCGATCCGTACTGACGAATCAAAGGTGGCAACCATTTGTCAGTGTTCCCGTCGCCCGGTTCCGACAAAGCACCCAGCAAACAGGGGAATCCGACGGTCACCAACGGCCCGTATGCGAATGCTTGTTTGTCGAGCAGGTGGAATTCTCGCCCGCCACGGGTCCATTCGTCGGCGAATTCCCAGAGGGCTGAATCCTCGTGATTCCCCCGGAGAAAAATGATCTCAGGAACTTTTAGGCGGCTGAGAAACTGCGCGGCTTCCACTGTGCTGTATCGATCTGTATTGTCGCGCTGACCATGCAGGAAGTCCCCCACCAGCGCCAAAATGTCAGGGCGATGCTTTTTGACGGCAGTGGCAAGCTGTTGGTAAAGGCCTTTGTCGCGGTGCAGGTCTGTGGCGGTGAGGACTTTGATTTCTTGTGACATTGGTTTTTACCGCAAATGGTTGAGGGTGTATTCGCCAGAAGGAATCAGTCGGCCTCGGGGTTCAAGAAAGAAGTAAATCCACGCCCGAACGGGTTCCCCCTCATCCAGATTCACCGTTACGACCTCGCGGCAATACCAGTGAGGATGGCCCTCAAGCTTGTCGATCCGAGCAAGGGTGGCCGCATCGACCAAATAAACTTCGCCAACGATTGGCGACACCGACTCGGCTTTGGTGGCGTATGGGATTCCCGCCGAATAAAGCGCGTGTTTGGTTGCAGTGTGGCCCGACCCCAGAAAGCGGGCATCAGCCAACAAATGGTGATTGGGGAAATTCGCCTTGAGAGTGCCGTAAACAAACAAGAAATATTCGATCTTGTTGTGCCAGTGAAAGCTGGCCTCTTCTGGACGCTGCAATATGGCCTTCAAACGGGCTTGATAATTCTCAGGCAGTTGGTGGGCCTTCGCTCCGGTTAAAATTCTGGCCGCATAATCCAGATTCACTCTGCCGCGCTTTTTGGTGGGAGGGGCGATGTAAACCAGTGCCTCAAAACAAATGCAGTCGCGCTCCACGGTCAGGATTTGCTTACGGTAACAGCCCGACCGGACCCCTTCGTATTCGTCGAGGCGTGTTTCATCCTCTGGCGTTAAATCCCAAAGTACCCCCCAGACCTCTCCTTCGGCAGTTGGTTGGATGGAAGCAAAACCGCGAGCAGTGATCACGAAGGCGAATCGTTTCAAGGAAGCGGTGCCCAGGCACTTTGAACCTGGGCACCGCTGCTGCATTTGGCCGCTGTCCATATTTGATCCGTACGCGAATAAGATCACTGGGCGGCGGGGGAGGGTTCAGGTGTAGTTTTGACCGCTTCGGTTTCAGTCTTTTTGACTGGGGGCTTTGCGGCGGCAGATTTCATCTTGGACGGGGAAGCCGATTTGGGCTTTTCCTTGGATTTGGTTTTAGGCGCTGGTTTGGAAGCGGGCTTTTTGGCCGCTTTCGTTTCTTCGGCTTCGCCCTCATCGGACGCAACGGACAGACCTGCCAGCCGTTGGATCAGTTCCTGTACCGACTGCGCGCCACGCTTATACAGCACAATCGCAAGGAGTTTTCCATCGACCATAATATTCCAGAAACGAGAAACCTTCAGGATCTGGACCGATTTAATTTGTGGTGCGTCATGTTTGAGCATGAGAATACTTTATCGTTAAACCCGTCAAAGTACACGCTTTTGTTTACAAATGCTGGTCAAGGGCAGTCAGAGGAGTCTCGCCAATTTTCAGAGCCGCCAACGCCTCACCAAGCACTTTGACGGCAAACTCTCCCGCATGAGGTTCGCTTGACGCCCGTGGGCCAGCGACATTGAGGCGGGCAATTTTGTGCTGTCGGATGAATTCAGCCAATTGCTCACCCGGCCCGTCTGTTCCTGCGTGGACGTGAAGAACTGGTTTGCCGTGTTTGTTGGCATATTTGGCGGTTAGCCGCGTTCCTCGACTCAGCCTTGATGAAAGCGAGATCAACACTGTGCCGTCAGACATTTCCACGTTTTTTTCCGTCCTCGGTGGATATTCTGGACTTGTGGTTTCCGTCAGGCGGTAAACAGATGGAATGACGCCATCTTCCGCAATGCGTCCCTTTGGACAAAAACCACGGTGGGGGATGTTGTTCGCAATCGCCCAATCCAAGGCGCGACGATCTACACCCGTTTGACCTCCAGAAATGATGTGAAGCGGGGAGAAAGTTTTTTGGCTCTCCCCCTCAAGGTCCCGCTGTGTGATTTTGAGTGGATCATTTTTGACCATGACCCACGATCTTGTCGTGTTACTAACCCCAAGTACACCGGACGTTTACGCCGAGTGAAATCAATGTCTGGTAATGGCATGATCAGCATGATCCAGAGAGTCTTCAACTGGAGGGCACCTGTCAGGGAGGGATGAGTGATCATGCAGATGATGATCATCAGGCAGGGTTTCCCAAAAAATGCCGCTTGCGCTTGGGGTCAAGGGAACCAATGAACATGAGTTGCGGGCGCTGAAAGCAGTGGAGCAAATGACCGTTCAGGAGGGAATCGACGGCTTGGTTCAGTTCGACACGGTCAGCGGTCGTGATCGCTTGAGAATACGCGGTAACGAGATCGATGGGTTTGATCAGGTAGCGCAAGCAGTTGATGAAATGCTGCTGGTCGAGGATCGGTTTCACGTCAAGGTCGAAGGGCAGTTCCACGCCATCGCCATCCACCTGTTCGCTGGAAAACTGAATGATTGAACCAGTCAGCTTTTCTTTCGCGTCATCAGCAAACTCCGTGGCGTCAATGATAGCGTGGCAGTGGGGCAGCACTTCAAGGGGCAGGTACGAGCGAATGTAAAGTTCCTCGACCCACAACGCGCCGTCGATGGAGTAATCCGCGAGCATTTCACGGAGGGCCATTCGTGCAGCATCCCAGTACGGGAGGGGGTGTTCATCGTGGGGAACTTCAAACCGCAGCCCACCTTTGAAACTGAGCGTGACGAACCAGAAGTTGCCCTTGGGGAAAGCTGGCAGGTAACGCGTTACGATTTCATTCTGCTTGGTGTATGCGCAGTGGCAGCAAAACTTCCAGAGGCGGCAGCGCTTGTTACGAATGCAGCAGTGACAGAAGCGATGCCGATTTTTAGCGTCCCAATCGGACATCAAGACCAAGCCAGCGGTGGAAGCGTAGGTTGAGTCACGACCAAAGCGTTGGGGATAGGTTTGCAAGCGATACTGGACCGCCTTGAGCAAGTTGCGCTGGAGGGGAGAGAGCAGGCTCTGGTTGCGGTGGAGCAAATCGAGGTCGATTCGGTTGAGTGACGCGCGTCTGGTGAAGTTGGGGAGCATGGCGGGTTTAAAGTGAGGGTTTACGTTGTGGTCGCGATTGTGGCGTACGAGGGAGAGAGGGGCTTCTGGTGCTGGTGAGTGGGGGTGAGGCCTGAGAGGGGTCCTGAACACGTTTCGCGTGGTGGTCGTAAACTGGTGGCGGTCTGGTGGGGATGGTGGTACCTGGTAATGGACTGGTACGGTTGGTGGTGACTGGACGAGGTGATGATGGTCTCACAAGTGGTGAGATGGGGTGTGATTGATTCTATACTGCAACCACACCCCGTTTTCAAATCAACCTGAAACATGATCCACATGATATTCCTTACCCTTGTGTAAAGGCCTTTAGCATTGGGGGTCCCAAGGATCATGCCTATGATGCTTCAGATGTTTTTGGCAGTTTTTCAACGGAATACATGCGCTGATGCCCAACTCCCGAACGCCTGAACAAGAAACCCGCGATGTGGCGGTGGTCATAACGGCGAAGGAAGGTGGAAAATGACGTCCTTGCTTTCTTGTCCATGTCTTCTCCTTCCCCGCCGATGATTCGTTCGAACAAACCGAGACGCTTCGCCAAGCGGGTGATGTCGGCAAAGTTCAGTTCCAAGTAATCGCGATTATTCGACATTGCTTCAACCAAACGACGCATTTCGCCAACGTCGGAATTGACTTCCGTCCTAAACTGGGGAGATTCCACGGGGCAGCCAAACCCAGCGTGTTCCACAATGCCCGCAACGATGTCAGTCCACTCCGGGAATGACGCGTGGGTCTTCGACGGTTTCGGACGACCTGCCAAGTCCCAATCCCGCGTTAGCGACCAGAGGGCCGCAAGAAGGTGCGGACGCAGCACCTGGAGATCGGATTCTTCCAGACGCCGCCGAAACTTGCGATCTTCCGACAGGTCAGCGTGATTAAACAACTCCGCAAACAAGCTGCGGCGTCTCATGTCATTGGAGATGCTGCAATTGTTGGCGGTTATGAACACGAAAACATTGTTCCGTCCAATGAAAACCAGCGATTTTCCCAGTACCCGGTCCTGCCAAATCGTGGCCGTTATGAATGCCTCCAAGGCCGCGCTCTCCAAGTGCTCCCGAAGGTTGTCCAGAAGGAGGGCAGGGCTGCCAGCCATGAGCGTGGCCAGCAGAAGTTTTCGGATTTCGTCTTCACTCCGGCTTTTTGCACCGATGGGGTGGGCGCCCACGACCGGGAAAAGGATGAGCTTGGTCAGCAGACTTTTTCCAGAACCTTCACTGTTTGCCACGGTGATAAAACAAGGCCGTAAGCAGCCTTCCGGGAGGATGGCGTGCGCGTAGAGCGAAAACATCGCCGCGACCGAGACACTCAGAGAGCGAGCGTCAGTAAAGGGAAATTCCGAAAAGACTTCCCGAATGATTGCAATTGCCTCGTCGCGCCCAAGTTGGGTCGAATAGCTAACGGCGTTATCCAGCGTCAATATTTGGCTTTCCGGATCGTAACCGGGGTTAAGAAGCGCAATGCTTCCATCCTGACGCAGGACTGGCAGACGAACTGAGTTGACTCGGCGCACTTCCCGAATCGTTGTCATAAAGGGTTTCGACGCCAGAACGGTTGCCGCGTCAGAGAGCGACATCGTTTTGAAAACGGGCCGGTTGGGCTTGTCCGGGTCGAGAGCATAGCAAATCAGGTGCTTCTCAACGTCCGTTCGGAACTCGATGGGTTTTACTTCAATGAGGTGCCCTTTCTCGTTGGGAACAACGACAAGGTTGCCGTTCAAAAAAATGTCTTTGTCTTTCAAGACATTTGCCAAGTTCGTAGCAAAATGCGACAGCAAGACACCCGCGCCCGGCAGTAAAACTTTTGGGAGTGGGCTTTGCAGCAAATCAACGAACTGGCCACCGGTTGGGAATGAAGCGGACTCCAGCTTGATGTCGGACGCCACTTTCTCCGAGGGCGCTGCATTGGTTGATCCAGCCGCTTTGGCCAACAGTGCTTCGATTATGGACGGCCCCGAAAGCCGGGGAGGCACAGGCGGGGGAGGTGGAGGTGATGAGATGGCCTCAGCAACATCCATGATGTCTTCGACAAATGCCCTATTGTTCGCGTTAACTTTTCCGGCATGAATTTCCTCAATCAATTTGAAAATCCGTTTCTCCGTTTCATTTTTTGAGGCATCCCAAGATTGGCGAAGGAGGTCAAAGGCGTTCCCCGTTCCGCACACTTTGCAACGGAAAACCACATCGTCTTCGACAACCTTGATTGAAAAAATATCGTCTGAGCAAATGGGGCAGCACTCACCGCAGGTATGACCCAGCCCCGTTCGGTAGAGGAATTGGCTCAAGCCCCCGCTGGTCAATTCCTTGATCGCGCCCTGAACGCTTTGGGTGGAATTATTTGTTTTCATCGGTCCAGATGGGGGTTGCGTGGAAGTTTTTCAGCGTGACCAAGCAGTCAAAGCAAATCCAATAGGTCGATGAATAGCGACCGCCACGGAAGAAGCGCCCAAGCTTCGGCATTTTCAATTTGCGGCACTCCTTGCAAACCTGGGGCAAGGTTTTATACGGATTACTCATGGCTGGTTGCTCCTTTCGCGAATTCGACCAGCGCAGTTGCGTATGCCTGATTGATTGCCGTCATGCGTTCGTGGGAACCGCCGACATCGGGGTGGTTGGTCTTAACGAGATCCCGAAATGCCTTCTTCACGATTTCGAGAGAATCGAGTTTACTTACACCCAGCACGTCAAACCAGTCGAGCGTAGGAGTCGGAATTGACGGGCGGGATTCCAGAATCGACTCGTGAGAAGCTTGGGGCGCGGGAGTCGCATGATCGTGTATGTTGGCGGGTGCTATGATCTTGGGATTTACCAGCGGCCCCAGAATTCTCGCCTTGTAAATCTTGGGATGTGCGCCGCTGTCGTCGAGCGTGGGCATTTCGAGGGGCGGGGCCAAGTGTGCGGCGAGCGTATTGCGATTTTTGCGATTCACTTTGAGCAAAGTGAAGTGCCCGTCCAAGAGGGTCGCGACGGAATCGCCGTGGTTCAACCCGTGGTCTGCTGGAAGGAGGTTGGATTTAACAAGCGCCTGAGTGCTGAAAGTGACGTAACGAATGTCTCCATCCGCCTTGGCAGCAAGCCGCCCAGTGATGTCGCCTTCAAAGCCCCAGAACAGGAATTCCAAAACGCAGTTGGTGTTCAATGGTGTCATATCGTTAAGCTCCTTTCGTTTCTTCGAGAAAATGTGCCAACGTCGCTACCGTGAAAATGGGGCGGCGCAGAGCGCGTGAGGGGTTGATTAAACCGCGAGCAACAAGACGATCCAAAGACTCGACGCTAATTCCGAGTATCTGAGCCGCTTGATGGCGGGTGTAGCCCAATTTCGGAAGGCCTGGGCTACTACAGGCCGATATTTTTTCTTTCATCGACGCCAAAATACCGGCGACAAAAGTTTCCGAAATTGGATTAAGCGTTCAAGGGGCTTAATCCGGATCGGCTTTGAAAGAAGCCAATCTTTACAGGCCAATGGTGAGTTTCGAGCCAAGAAGTAATTTGGCAGAAACCCGTGCCTTATTTCGCGTTCCCGTGGCGGGATACAGCACATCAAATGGAATTCCCTCTCGCAAAAAGGTTAGCAATCTCGCGTCTTGGCTGTATCTGCGAAGTGTGTCGGGTTTTGGGCCTTTCAGGCCATGGCAAATCTCCTCATTGCTGCATTCTGGATGCTTCATTAGTCTTACGACCAATCTTTCGATAGTTTGAGCTTTCCCACTCCCGTCCTTTTGATTCTGCCTGTGCGGAGGGGTGAGCGCAAAACGCGCCGAGTTTTTCTGGATTGCTTTTGCGTCATCTGCGATTTGCTTCCCGGTGGCCGCGAACAGATCAAGCTCTTCCGGGGTCAACGTTTGTGCAGCGACCAAGGGCTTTTTGTCAATATTTGCGGGCATGGCAAGGTAATCTCGCACCAACGCTACCAAGATGTTTTCTCGATCTGGGTTCAGTCGGCTTTTTGAGTTCACTCCTTGGGCGAGCAACTCTGGCTGCTGTATGAATTTTGAGAAAAAGTGGTCCTTCCGAAACTCACGATCCTTGACCATTAACAGCCAATGTTTCGAGGCGGGAACGATGAAGACTTGGAAATAGTTCTCTGAGATGAACGCTGCCAAGGCATATCCGTCATGATTTTCCCGGACGCATTTCCAGAATTTCCAGTCTGCCCACAACTGATTGAGGACATCGTTCATTCGATTACGGGCAGCGGAAGATTGGAAATAAAAATGAACTGGGGGGCGCAACGCGGTTTCATCGCTCTTGTGTTTGACCCCAGAGCCGCTTTTAGGGATGGATGGTTTATAAGAATTGCCGATCTCGTCGTCGATAATGTCGGCCAGTGGGGGAGGTACGTATTTTTTTGAGGGCATGCGCAATCCTCAATTGGAGGCAGTGTAATTCATTCGTTCCGCCATTTTTTGACTGTGGCTCTCGCGCAAATGGCCGTAAGTTTTTGCGACGAGCACACCACCGTCCTGATGGCCGACCCATCCGGCGATGGTGGCAAAATCAATTCCGGCTTCAATGGCGTTGCTGACGAAGAAATGTCGTAACGCGTGATGAGTGAAATTGGGCACCCCGGCCACCTTGCAGGCCGTTGCCATCGCTCTTTTTGCCGAGTCAATTTTCACGACTGCCTCATTTGGCTCTGGAAGTTGATCGCCTCTCAACCGCTTCAAAAATGCAGCAAGCGGGCCAAAAAGCTGAACGACTCGGTCCTTTCGATTCTTTGTGCCGTTTTCGCCGCCCGAAACTTTGAAGGTCTTGCGTTCAAAATCAACCTCTCCCCACTGCAATGCGGCCGCCTCAGCCAACCGCATACCCGAGTAGGCAAGGAGTTCCACGAGGTTTGCAGCTTTCTGCGCAAATGGCGATGCCCGAAGGCTCGATAGGATGGCCGCGAACTGCTCTTTTGTCGGCACCATTACAATTGCTTTACGCATTTTCCGACGTTTAATGAGTTTGACGGGATTGTCCAGAAGCACCCCCTGTTTAATCCCGTATTCCAGGATCATCGACAGCGTTTCCCTTTCTTGGTTGAAACTCGATTCGCTCAATTGCGGCCCCCGCTTTTTCGCCCACGCTTCGCACTGTGAATAATTGACGCCTTTCAACGTGGTTCCGGCGAAAAATGGTTTCAACTGCTTGATGCAAAGTTCCCGTCGCTTGGCGGATTTGATTTTGTATTCACCCCGCACAGCTTCAATCCAGCGGTCTGCCAGTTCAGCGAAGGTGGTAAACTCCCCGGAAACCTCCCCGGTTGTTTTACGAATCTTCTCGCGCAGGACTGCAACACGGCGTTCAGCAAGCTTGCGGTCGGTCGTTTTCAAAGACCGCCGAAATTGTTTGCCGTTGCGCTTGATTATGGCGTAAAATTTACCCCGTTCGCCTCGACGATAAAGACATTCGCCGACTTTCAGGAGTTTAGGATTTGTGGTATCCTCCTGTCCTGAGTCGTCCGACAATTTTCGTTTGGGTGACATTTTTGGGTGACAAAATGCTTGTGAGTGGTATCCTACCAACCTCGAAAAGCTTAGTAAACCTAAGAAATCTGCGTGGTTTTGCCAGTTTAGCTCAGTGGTAGAGCAACGGTTTTGTAAACCGTCGGTCGTCGGTTCAATCCCGACAACTGGCTCCATTCTTTTTCCTCTATAAAACGCTAAAACCCCAATGAAACAGAACTGTTTTATGTAGTTTTGTATAGGTTTAAGCTGAGGCAACAAAGTGAACCAAAATGCAAGGATTTGCCTAAAAGTGAGCGATTTTTGGCAAAAATTTAGACCGGTTCCCGCCCCGACGAGCGCATAGCCCTACCAGCCTGTTGAATTAATCCGCGCGCCAGCATTTATTATTCTTTTAATTGGCACGAATTATGGTCACAAAAGCACATATTCGCTAAGAAACAAAAAGCCGCATAGGGCGAGTTGTGGGTGACCACCCATCAATTGCCCCAATCCCCTAAATCCACTTTTTACACCAAGCTTGACGAGACGTTGGCGTCCTTCGCGTTCGCCAAGAAAGTGCGCGCCATTTGCGCTCCGGCTTACGCCAGTCGAGTTTTGTAAAGTAATTTGTGTAAGTGTTTTTTCTTTTGGTTGTTGTTGCTTCAATATCTCGGGCTTCTCATGCGAGATAAAACAAGCAGGGGGGCGAGCAGCGAGCTTCAGCTCTCGCCCTCTGCCGTAAATTGTGATTGGGGTGTTTTTCATTTTCTCAATTGAGCTCGGGCATTCGATCTCCAAATTCGATGGCAAATCGGTTGAGTGCCTCACTCCAATGCCCAATGGGCATCGTCCATTTCTTGGCGATCCGTTCCAATGCCAGCCAGTAAAGTTTGAGCAGTGATTCTTGGTGCGGAAGCACCCCCCGGTTCTTGCTGATCTTGCGTAGCGACCGGTTCAACGACAGAACGCCACTGTTTGCCGCACTACCGGCCTCAGCCCCAATGCAGCCGAGGGGAGAAGGCTCTGGAAGAAAAGCGCGCCCTCACGCGTCCCTGTCCGCCTGCAACCCTTCTGGCTCTCCATCTTAAACGACGGGTCAACTCCGACAACCCGATCGACTTCCTTGGCCAAAGCTGGCACATCGCTCCCACCCAGCGATCCTCAATCACCCTAATCCATCATCCGTTCAGACAATTCTGGGCGATCACCGAACCACCACGTCCGCCTCTCAACAACTGGCCCGAAATACTCGCAAAATACTCGCTCTAAAA
>CAMBHS010000089.1 GCA_945867235.1 Akkermansia muciniphila | reverse complement strand
GAATCTGGCCGGCCTGCTCAAGCAAGGACTGTGGTGAGATGGAATCATTCATGATGAGCAAAGTATATCGAATGCTATATATGAAAGCCACAAAAAAAACCGAAACCAACCCGTTCGAAGATTTTCGAAGATTTTCGTCATGCACCCCTGAATTGGATTCTATGCAAGAAAGACTGGCATGCGTTGGATGACGGTTTAGACTTTTGGCATGTCGTGGAGAGTTTTGATTACGAGCCGGGTTTTTGACACGGTGGGGGACGAGGCGTTGAGGAAACTCAAGGAGGCAGGGTGTGAGGTGATCATGTCAGCTCCAATGGGGCCGTTGAAGAGTGCCAGCCTGTTGGAGCAAATCCAGGGGTTTGATGCAGTCTTGGCGAGTCCTGATGGTTTCACGGCTCAAGTCCTTGATTCCATTGAGGCTGGGCAGTTAAAAATTATTTCCAGGTGGGGGGTGGGCTACGATTCTATAGACATTGCGGCGGCGACGCGACGTGGAATTGTGGTGGCGTATACTCCGGGTTTATTGGATGAAACTGTCGCCGACTGGGCGTTTACACTGCTGCTGGGCATTGCACGCCGTGTGCATCTGGGGCATGCCTCGGTCAGTAACGGTGGATGGATCTCTTTTTGGGGGCATGATATTCACGGCAAGAATTTGGGAATTGTTGGGTTCGGACGGATCGGTCAGGCGGTGGCAAAGCGTGCGTCTGGATTTGACATGAAGGTGCTGGCCTACGACCCAAACCCAATTCCTGGTTTGAATGGCGTTGAATACGTCGGATTGGATGAATTGATGGAACGAAGCGATTTTGTTTCGCTCCACGCAGCCTTAAATGCCGGAACACGCGGGCTCATCGGCGAGGCTCAATTGAGACGCATGAAACCGAGTGCTTATCTCATCAACACGGCGCGGGGTCCGATTGTGGATGAGGCGGCCTTGGCGAAAGTTTTGCGGGATGGAGGCATTGCGGGTGCTGCGTTGGATGTTTTTTCTTCCGAACCTCTGCCGGCGGACAATCCGTTGCGAACCGCACCCAATTTATTGATGACACCTCACCTTGCCTCTTTCGCTCGTGAAACCGGAGAGATGGTGAGCTTGGCGGCAGCCGAGGCCATTGTCGCACTAAAAAATGGACGCAAACCGCGTTGGGTAGTGGATCCAACGGTTTATGAATCTCCCGACCTGCGCGTCAAAATCCAGAATTAAAAATGCAAAAAAATACTGTGCGGGAAAAATTGCGACGGGGCGAACCGAGCCTTGGAACTTGGGTGACCATCCCTCATGCATTGGTCGCGGGGATGCTCGCGCGGACGGACTTTGACTGGTTGACAGTGGAGTTAGAACACACCCCAATGACGATCGAAACGGCTGCGCTATGTTTCGCATTGGTGGCGGCACGCGGGAAAGTGCCCTTGGCTCGAGTCCCTGTGAACAGTGTGGAAAACATCAAGCGGGTTCTCGATACGGGGGCCTTCGGAGTGATCGTGCCCATGGTGAATACGAGGGCTGAAGCCGAGGCCGTTGTCGCCGCAGCCCGCTATGCCCCGGAGGGCGCGCGTTCGATAGGCGGCCTGTTGCACGCACAGAATTTTTCGACCGATCCAGGCGAGTATTACGCAAAGGCCAATGGACAAATCCTAGTCGTGGTGATGATGGAGACCGCGCAGGCTGTGGAAAATGCGAATGAAATACTGAGCGTTCCCGGGATCGACGCCTGTTTTATCGGGCCTAATGACCTGCATAAATCGCTGGGACTACCACCCATGTTTGAAAGCGACCATCCGGCTTTTGTGCAGAGTGTGGATCGTATTTTAAGAGTGGCGAAAAAGAATAAGGTCGCCGCTGGAATCCACGTTGTTGATGCGCAGACGGCTCAACGGAGGATCGCCCAAGGTTTCCAAATGATCGCTGTGGGAAGTGATGCGGCGTTTTTGATGGGGCAAGCACAGAAAGAATCACAGCTTCCAAGATGATTATGGAATTATGGAAGGGGTTGATCTGAATCTATTGCCCAAATACCATCCTTCGATACACTCGAATCTTGGAGTTGAAACGCACCTGACACATCATGAGTAATTCTAACGCGCCGGGAATGTCCTGGCTGATCTTCGCCCTGATCACTGTTTTTTCGTGGGGCGTTTACGGCGTCTTTTTGCACACAGGCCAGATGGGCATGCAAGATCCTGTTAACGGAAGATACAAAGCGTTTCTATTTGTTGGGATCGCCTATTTTCTTACGGCGGTGCTGGCTCCGCTGGGATTATTGATGGTGAAGGGAGCCTCCTTTAGTTTCCCTGCCAAAGGGCTTTGGTGGTCGCTAATCGCGGGGATTGTGGGTGCGCTCGGTGCGTTTGCGGTGCTACTTTCCTTTGGAGCGAAAGGCAATCCTGTTGTGGTGATGTCGATCGTGTTCGCTGGGGCACCGATTGTGAATGCGTTGTATGCCATTTTGACGCACCCCCCGCAAGGCGGTTGGGCAGGGATCAATCCCAAATTTTACCTAGGGATTTTACTCGCCGCAGTGGGTGGGTTCATGGTGAGCCGATACAAACCTGCGGCACCTGTTCCGATAGTGAAACCCGTTGTGCAGGCCGTCTTGCCCACCAGTTCAGGTCAACAGTAACGGATCATGAATGCCGGCGAATTTGTCTCACGCGCCGCGCTGGAGTTGTGGCAGATGGAGCAACTGCGGCAATTATTTGAGTTGCTGAAGCAGAACGCTTTTTATTCGGGTATCATCCACAAGGTCGGGCGGGAGCCGGACACAGGTGATGAACGCGATCCTTGGCGGATTCTCCAGGAATCGCTCGATGCTTTTAAGCAACACTGCCCGTTCACAACAAAAACAGATTTATCACGCGATCAGGTGGATCATCCCCCTTACGGCAGCAACCTGACGTTTCCCCTTGAATCATTCACACGATTTCACCAAACCAGCGGCACGACGGGAGTTCCCCTTCGTTGGCTCGACACGCCGGAAAGCTGGAAAGTGTTACTGAGTTGTTGGCGCGAGGTCTATCGAGCTGCGGAGATTGGGCCCAAGGATCGGGTCATGTTCACCTTTTCCTTCGGACCGTTTCTTGGATTTTGGTCCGCATTTGAAGCCGCTGAAAGCCTCGGTTGTTTATGCCTCCCTGGCGGAGGATTAGGAACGCGTGAACGACTGAATCTCATGATGGATAATGCGGTGACCGTGTTGTGTTGCACGCCCACCTATGCCATCCATCTGGCCGAGGTGGCACGGAAAGAAATGTTGGACCTATCATCGCTTCCATTACGGCGACTGATTGTGGCTGGAGAACCCGGGGGAAGCATCCCTGAAACTCGCGGAATTTTAGAAGCACTCTGGCCCACAGTTCGAGTTGTTGACCACCATGGAATGACCGAAGTGGGACCCGTCACTTTTGAATGCCCTTCTCGACCGGGGTATTTGCACTTGATCGAGAATTCTTACCTTGCGGAAGTGGTCGATCCCCAAACACTCGATCCCGTTGCGGACGGGGAAACCGGTGAACTCATCCTGACAACATTGCGCCGTCACGGAATGCCATTGCTCCGATACCGAACCGGAGACCTCGTAAGGATGGAAGCCCGAGCGTCGGAACGATGTGACTGCGGCCGAGTGGAACGAGCCATTGTCGGTGGAATTCTCGGTCGGACTGATGACATGGTGATCATCCGTGGAGTCAACATCTATCCCAGTGCCGTTGAGAGAATTGTCCGTTCATTCCGAGGAATCTCGGAATACCGCGTCCGTGTGAACACGGTGGCCACTCTCAAAGAATTGGAGGTGGATATCGAATTTGAACCCCACTTCACCGACATCCAATCCTTGGCGATGGATTTGGAGAATAAATTTCAAGCCGCTTTCGCATTAAGAATACCTGTCAGAGTGGTGGATTGCGGGCAACTGCACCGCTTTGAATTGAAGGCGAAACGATGGATCAAAACGGGTTCGCATTAGAATTCTCCGACCGAGATTTACTTTCCCTCTGAGTTTGCCAGTATCAGGGGAATTATGTTGAAAGCTGGAATTGTTGGGTTGCCGAATGTTGGCAAATCAACCTTGTTTAATGCAGTCACCCGCACACGCAAAGCTGAAGCGGCGAATTATCCTTTTTGCACCATCGATCCAAACGTCGGAATCGTGACGGTTCCGGATGGCAGATTAGAAGTGCTCTCCAAAATTGCGAAAACTACGGTTATCATTCCTGCCGTCATTGAATTTGTGGATATTGCAGGGTTGGTCAAGGGAGCGTCGGCGGGGGAAGGATTGGGTAATAAATTTTTGACGCACATCCGCGAGGTAGATGCGATTGTGCAGGTGGTTCGTTGTTTCGAGGATGAAAATATCCATCACGTTGCAGGAAACGTGGATCCCGTCCGGGACATTGAAACGATCCTGACTGAGTTGGTGTTGTGCGATCTGGACGCGGTTCAGAAGCGGTTGGAGAAAGTCGCCAAGGATGCCAAACGCGGCGACAAAGCAGCCCTCGCAGAACAGGAAGTCCTCAAAAAAATAGAACCCCATCTCAACACTGGGAAACCAGCGATCACTTTTGAGTTAACTCCTGAGGAAAAAATCATCGCGAAAGGGTTCTACCTGCTCACCGACAAACCCACCATTTTCGCAGCAAATGTGAAGGAAACCGATCTCGCCACCGCAGATGAAAATCCTTACGTAAAAAGTGTGCGGGAATATGTAAGGACGCACGTGGCTTGTGAAACGGTGACCATTAGTGCCCAGATTGAAAGTGATCTGATTGATCTTTCCGCAACGGAGGCTCAGGAATTTTTGACCGAATTGGGAGTGAAGGAATCTGGGGTCGGAGCCTTGATTCGAGGAACTTATAATTTGCTCGGACTCCGAACTTATTTTACCGCCGGAGAGAAAGAGGTTCGGGCTTGGACAATTCACGCAGGTGACACTGCTCCCAAAGCGGCAGGGGTCGTCCATAGTGATTTTGAGCGTGGCTTTATCAAAGCAGAAACGGTTGCTTACGAAGCTCTCATACAGTGCGGATCGGTAGGAGTGGCTCGCGAGAAAGGGCTCTACCGGATGGAAGGCAAGGAATACATCGTCAAAGATGGCGATGTGCTTTTGTTTAAATTCAACGTTTGACCGACCGCCCCATTCCTCCCATGATTCCCTCACAACACCCTCAAAATCTAAGCCTACAATGAAACAATTCGCATACCTATTGCTGACCGTGCTCGCGATGGTGACCGCCACTCGGGCGGCTGATTACACCCGAACCGAAGATGTGATCTACGCGCGAAAATTTGGCACCGCATTGACTTTGGATGTATTTCAACCCACCCAAGCAAACGGCTTTGGCATCATCTTTATGGTGAGCGGGGGATTTTTTTCCAGTCATGAGGCGATCAATCCTGGATATTACAAAAACTTTCTCGACAGAGGATACACGGTGTTCACGGTTGTCCATGGATCGCAGCCCCGATTTATCATCCCCGAAATAGAACAAGATATTCATCGGGCCGTGCGTTTCATCCGCCATAACGCTGCAAAATATGGTGTTAAACCCGATCATCTCGGCATCACGGGGGGAAGTGCCGGGGGGCACCTTTCATTGACGATGGGAACTCAAGGAAAACCGGGGTCAGCGGAGGCGAAAGATCCGATCGACCGCGTGAGCAGCGCGGTTCAGGCTGTGGCCTGTTTCTTTCCTCCCACAGATTTTTCCAATTGGGGAACCGCAGGTGATGATGCCGTTGGAATCGGGACGTTGGTTCAATTCAAGCCTGCCTTTGGTCCGCGTTCTGGAACCGCAGAAAGTCGGCAGGAATATGGAAAGGAAATTTCACCGATTCATTATATCACCCAACAGATGGCTCCCACATTGATCATCCATGGCGATGCCGATAAATTGGTGCCTATTTATCAGGCGCAGATTTTCGGAGCCAAAGCCAAGGAAGCGGGTGCGAAATTCCAACTCATCGTGCGTCCTGGGAAAGATCATGGTTGGCCGAACATGGTTGATGATCTGAAAATATTTGCGGATTGGTTCGACGAGCACCTTCGGGGGATGAAGAAGCCATAAGCATCCGAGAAACCCATTGATCCAGTTTGCGGATAGTCCATGCCAATCTTCGAATTCCATTGTAATCGTTGCAACAAAAGCAGCGAGATTCTCGTGCGGACGCAAGACTGGACTGGAACTTCTTGCCCGAACTGTGGGTCTAAAAAACTGACCAAGCAACTCTCTGTTTTTGCGTCGAGTTTATCGGCAAATGCAACCCAGGGTGCGGAATGTACGACCACACCGCGTTCGTGCGGTAAATGCGGCACGGGTCGTCCCCATTCCCATTAAAGGCAAATTGATTCGGGACTGATCGAGCGTAAATCCGGCACTAACCAGTCTGCGTGGTAAGGTTCCAACTCAGCGACGGAGTGTCCGCCTGTTCCGACGGCGAGCACTTTTGCGTGGATCGCCCGACCGCATGCGATGTCATGAGGAGTATCTCCAATCACCAGCACTTCGTCTCCCCGGAGTGATGTCCCCAATCGTTCGACCCCACGTTGAAAGGCGACGCGAGCGATCTGGTTTCGGTCTTCATGATCGTCGCCATACCCTCCGAAACTGAATCGTGACCAAAGACCGTAGGAAGCGAGTTTTAGTTCCGCACCTCTCCGAATGTTTCCCGTGAGCAATCCGATCTCTGGTCGGTGATGAATGGATTCCAATCCCGTCAGCCATTCCTCGGCTCCGGGACATATCTCTCCGGGGAGTTCCTGTAAATTTTTTTGAAGAATCGTGACGTAGGTTTCAAAAAACATACTCACATGCTCCGGTGTCGTTTCCAGCCCAATACGAGTCAAACATTCACGTACCAAAGCGGTGTCTGTGCGGCCTGAAAAACTAATCCCTTCAGTCGCTTGAGGTGCCCCGAAAACTTGTTTGAACGTTTGAGTAAATGCTCTAGTCCCGGCACCCCCAGAGCGAATCAAAGTTCCATCAATGTCAAAAAGAACCAAACGTATCATGCAGTCAGTAGTAAAAAATGAGGCAAGCTTGTGCTGCCGGATTAAATAGGATTTTCAGTTTTTCAGCCGGGGCGCTGGCGCTGAGCGAGCTTTAGGCTGGGATGTTGATCTTTACGTCCATGCACATAAACGGCGGTCCATTCTGCGAGCCGCTGACCCAACAAACGGCAGGCGATCTGGGCTCCCTCCTCGCGAGGTTCCTTGGCGACAACAGCCCCGTAATGGAGCGTTAACATTTTGGAGGCATAATCAGTGACTCCAAAAACTAGAAAACCGAAATTCATCAAAACGGTGAGGATGGATTGGCAGGCGAGTTCCATGCCGCCACCCCAACCTCCGGCGGAACTAAATGCGCAACCGATCTTTCCATCAATCTGCATCCAACTCTCCCGCATCGTTTCATCCCAGAACCGCTTCATCGTCCAAGAAAGAACGCCCATATTCGTGGGGCTACCGACAGCGATGCCATCGCACCATGCCACGTCGGCTGGGGTGGCTTCATCCACACTCCGGAGTCGCACTTCGGTGTCAGGAACGGTTGCTGCACCCTGCGCGATCAACTCAGCCATTTTATGGACGTTGCCCGTCTTCGAATCGTAGAGAACTAAAATGTGATTCATGTGTGAATTGGGAGTTACCGTGAAGCCAATCAAAGTTGCGGGCGTAGCGAATCTAATCCGCGTAAATTGCGCCCAAGAGTCTCTTCAGAATCAGTTTCTGGACGATGATCGATAATTCCGACCGCACCGTTCCAACCACTCTCGCGGATGGTTTTAAGCAGGCTTAACTCTTGATCGCCTTCGCCCAGATACATTATTTTTTTTCCCGATTTATCACCGTCCACAACCATGCCATTGAGATTGATGGCGTAAAGATAAGGCTTCATTAAACGGAACAATTCAGGAAATCGCGCCAGGTGCGAATGACCGTGATGTAAATTATAAATCAGACCTACATTTTTCAAACCTAGGGACCGGATGATCTCGATCTGGTTTTCTGGTTCGCCAAACCATCCGCCATGATTGTAAAGCCCCACGCTGCATCCCAACCGAGCGGCAGCCTCCGCGATCGGTCGGATTCGTGCCACTTCTGAAGCAATTCGCTGGGCTTGTTCCTCAGGTGTCTTAGTGGGTTCACCTCCTCCCGAAACCCAGAGCTGGGTTTTCACTTTGTGTTTCTCGATCACCCCAAGGATGGTGCGAGCGTCCTGGTCCAGCACCCCCGGGAACCACCATGCTGTGAGTTCGATGCCGTGCCGTTGACAGGCCTCGACCTCTGCATCAAAGGTGGGAATATGTTCGGCGCGCCAGTCATACGCCATGCGTCGCAATCCAAGCCTTTTCAGCATTTGAGCCCGTTCTTCCGGCCCCCGCTTCTTGGCGTCAAATGGAACGATGCACCAAGCTACCAAATTGGTGCGGGCAAAAATGCCCGAGGCGGCGACCTGAGCAACAACTTCACGATTCCAGAGCCCCGTCAGAGAAACGAACAGGAATACTAAGATCGGTGAGCGCACCCAATGTCGGCGGTTTATCATGGAATGACCCTGAATGTTTTTTGGAAATAATCACCCAAATAATACAACTATAAAGCCTCCACAATTTCGCGGATCAAACCTGGACCTTGAAACACCAAACCTGAATACACTTGGACCAATGCCGCTCCTGCGTCGAATTTTTCCAACGCATCGGCGGCTGAAAAAATTCCTCCCACTCCAATGATCGGCAGTCTGCCGTGAGTCATTTTGGCAATGTGTTGAACTACCTCAGTGCTACGAACTCGCAAGGGGCGTCCGCTTAATCCTCCAGCTTGATCGTAAATTCGACGGGTGCGAATCTTTAAGGTCGGAGGGCGAGCCAGAGTCGTATTGGTGGCGACGATTCCTGCAATCGCCCGAGATTCTGTTAGTTCGAGGATTTCGTCGAGAGCTGTAAAGGAGAGGTCCGGAGCCACTTTGACTAGGATTGGTTTCAGCCCTTTGCCGTGGAGGATGGATTGCTGGTGATTGACGGATTGCACCGCAGCCAATACTGCGTCCAATGCAGATTTGTCCTGCAACTGACGAAGGTTTGGAGTGTTCGGTGAACTGACGTTGATGACAAAAAAATCGGCCCACGGCCAGAGGAGGTTGAGACTCTGTGCGTAGTCTTGGGAAGCCTCTTCCAAAGGGGTTGCCTTGGATTTTCCGAGATTGATCCCCACGGGGTGTTTCGGCCAAAACCCGGATCGGTGCCAATCCTGTAATGTGGTTGAAAAAACCTCGGCTCCGGGATTATTGAAGCCCATTCGGTTGATCAGAGCCTCGGATTCCACCGCTCGGAACATACGTGGTTTCGGATTGCCTTCTTGGGGATTCCAAGTCACCCCACCCAGTTCGCAGAATCCAAAACCCATCGCGGCCCATGCGGGCAAAGCAACAGCTCTTTTGTCCATTCCGGCCGCAAGCCCCACGGGATTTGGAAAATCCAATCCCCACAACTTTAAGGGACGCGGTTCAGCTCCGTAAAACGAGGACAGACCATTCAGCAAAAAAGGTGATTTCGATACGGCAGCCAGTCCCTTGAGTGTGATCTCGTGGATAGACTCGGAGTCCTGTTGAAACAGGGCACGTCGAATTACCTGACGATAAAACCAACTCATAGGGCAAGGAGATCTATCAATTTTTGGATCGAGCCAATGTTTCCTCCATTTCAACAATTTCTTGGATTTGGGTCAGAAACCAACGGTCGATTTTGGAGAGCTGAAAAATATCCTCGACGGTAAACCCTGCGCGGAGTGCGTGGCGAATAAAGAAGATGCGCTCGGCGTTAGGCACGCTCAATTTTCGGGTAATAACGTCGCGAGGAAGGATATCCCGGTCACCAAAAACGAGGGTTCCGATACGCCAAGGTTTCCCGTCTCCTCCAAGACCAGAACGTCCGATCTCAAGGGAACGCAGGCATTTTTGAAGGCTTTCCTTAAAAGTTCGGCCGATCGCCATCGCTTCGCCGACGGATTTCATCATCGTCGTCAGCGTGGGATCTGCTTGTGGAAATTTTTCGAAAGCAAAACGCGGAATTTTTGTCACGACGTAATCAATCGTCGGCTCGAATGACGCGGGAGTGACGCGAGTGATGTCATTTTTGATCTCATCAAGCAGATAACCCACAGCGAGTTTTGCGGCGATTTTTGCAATCGGAAATCCTGTGGCCTTGGAAGCCAATGCGGAGGATCTCGAAACTCGCGGGTTCATCTCAATGATGACCATTCGCCCATTTTCAGGATCAACTCCAAATTGGATGTTTGATCCGCCCGTTTCAACGCCTACAGCACGAATCACAGCAAAGCTTTGATCCCGCATGATTTGAAATTCTTTATCCGTAAGGGTTTGGATCGGGGCGACTGTGATCGAATCTCCGGTGTGCACGCCCATGGGATCGAAATTTTCGATGGAACAAATAATGACACAGTTGTCAGCACAGTCGCGCATGACTTCCATCTCAAATTCCTTCCAGCCCAATAGGGATTCCTCGACAAGAATTTCAGAGACAGGGGAAAGTTCAATGCCACGTTTGGCGATGGTCTCAAATTCCTCCCGGTTGTAACCGATGCCGCCGCCGGTTCCACCCAGAGTGAAAGCCGGACGCACGATGAGCGGGTAGCGCCCGATTTGTAATGCAACAGCTCGAGCCTCCTCGATGGTGTGAGCGGTGCCACTGATGGGGACATCCAAACCGATACTCAACATCAATTCCTTGAACGCTGCGCGATCCTCCCCTTTGTGAATCGCTTCGGCTTTGGCACCGATCATTTCCACGCCATGTTTTTCAAGGAATCCACTTTTGTGAAGTGACATGGCGGTATTCAAAGCGGTCTGTCCGCCTAGGGTGGGAAGCAGCACCAACTTGCCTTCGGCACCGATCGATTTCATCGCCGCCAACTCGCGCGTGATTATTTTTTCGACGCATTCCGGAGTGATCGGTTCGATATAAGTGCGATCCGCGAATTCCGGATCGGTCATGATGGTTGCCGGATTGGAATTGACCAGCACAACCCTGTAGCCTTCCTCTCGCAAGGCTTTGCACGCTTGAGTGCCAGAATAATCAAACTCACAGGCCTGACCAATGATGATGGGTCCAGCGCCAATGATTAGAACAGAATGAATGTCGGTGCGTTTCGGCATAAAACAACGACACTCATTGAACTGGGTTTTGTGGAAGTTGTCAGTGTTTTTCCTCCGGGCAACCGGTGCATCCGAGCATCCCGAAGTTGTTGGTGAGAAGGCTGGACTACCGGATCAAATCGGTTCAACCTTAAAACGGCAGTTGGAAGAGATGGATTTTTCTGCAAGTTGTTGATTGAGTGAGGCATGAGTCCGAAAATATCTCCAATTCCGGCTCACCCGCAGGGTGAGAGGTTTTTTGACTGCCCCAGAAGGTCGTGTGTTACTGCCGG
>CAMBHS010000088.1 GCA_945867235.1 Akkermansia muciniphila | reverse complement strand
GTGATAAAACCAAATTTCTGCTCGATCATGAGTCCATAATCGAGCCCAAAGGCCTCACCGACAACGATGACCGTGGTTACCCGCACCCAATTGCCCAAAATCGCCAAAGGAAGCGAGAGAAGGACGATGAAAGGACGTTTCCACCATGTTTTAAAACTGGTGAAACCGTAGATTGAACTCAAGGCGACCAAGGTCACCAAGCTGCGGATTCCGCTACAGGCTGGGGCAACATCATAAAGCGCAACGCCCTTAGCATTCATGATTTGAGAGCCATTGCGAAAAACTTCGATCCCTAAAAAGTCATGGGCCACACCGACTGAAAGCTTGGTGATCAAAATGCGCATGGGAAATGTGATCGTTTCTGCCAAGGTATTTAAAGGCACACAAAATATCAGCAAAACCATTGGGAAAGTGCTTGCCCACATTAACTTGCGTCCCCAAGCCAATCCGAGCAAGGCATAAAGACCGAGCAAAAAACCGATCATGGAGATTCTGGTTTGTTGGATCAAAAACCCAGCGAGGTGGATCGCGATGGCCACCAACAAAATAAACAATCCCCCCATCCAAGGAGCGGTGACGGATTCCTTAAGTTCCTTGCGTTTCCACCAAAATAGACCGAGAACGATCACCGGAATCCACCTTCCGAAGCTATCATCCTCGGAATTATAATAACAATACTCCAACCACCCAAAGATGGATGAAGTGTTCATATAACCCAATGTGGAGTTGCCGAAATGGTCGAAAAGCAAAACCCAAGCCGTGAATAGACACCCGAATAAAATTTTGTGTGGCCATTCGACCCAGTATCTGGAGAATTCAGTCGCAAACTCCCTCACTAAACTGGGTTTTGATTCTGTTTTCTCTTCGCTCATGGGTTTAAACTGATCTAATCCTAGCTTTAGAAAGGGTTTGAGCAATCTTGAAAAAATCGCTCACTTTATTCATTCAATGCTCGAGCATAAGCTCGATTCAATTCGGCGACAGAACGATCCCAATTGAGATCGTTGTGTAACCGATCCGCACCCAATTTCCCCATTTTTTCGCGGCGCTCGCGGTCATCCAATAACTCTAAAATACCCTTGGCAAGGTTCTCTGGGGATTCTCCTTGGACATACAACGCTGAAGCTCCTGCCGAGGCCCGACTTTCGATGAGGTCGAACATGACTTGGGCTTTGCCGAAGGCCATATACTCTAACACTTTGTTCATAGTGCAGGAGTGATTGTAAGCATTGGGCGGATCACAGGTTACGCCTAAGTCTATGGTTTTTAATGCTTTGAACAAATAGTCGTTCAATGCCCAACCCGGGAAATCCACGTAATCTTGGAGATGATAGGTGTCACGTAAAGCAATCAGGGAATTAAATTCAGGACCATCGCCCATGAGCAAAAACTGCACATCACGACGTTGGCAAATGTTAACAATATAATTCGCCGCTTCGATCAGGTAATTTACGCCATCCGCACTCCCCATTACTCCAACGTAACCCACCAAATATTTGCGACCCTTTTTTAACCCTGGATCGGGGCTCTGAGTGAGATCGGCAATTTTGGGTGCCGTGCGAACCAGAAACACATTTTCAGGCGATTTCCTGCCATTCCGATGTGCTGCCTGCCGGTTCGTTTCATTGGTGGCTAGAACAACATCCGCGCAGGCATAGGTCAGTCGTTGAGCCAGACAAACTGCTTTGTAAAGTAAACCGCCCCTTTTAAATTTGGCTTCAAACATCTCAGGCCAGAGGTCGTGGACGTCAAAAATCACTTTCACGCCGAAAAGCTTGAAGGGCCAAGCGACCAAAAACAAAATATCAGGTGGGTTGCAAAGGTGAATCACCTTGAATCGGTGGAGGCGAAAGGCTTTCAAAGCCAAAATCGTCTCGCCCCAGATTGCTGAAGCATATTCGAGGAAAAACCCGACAATGCCATTGGCTTCCAAGCTGATTTTATGGCGATAAATCTGTATGCCTTCGAGGACTTCAGAAGGTGCTGTAAAGCCCTTCATCTGGGGACAGATCACCACCACTTCATAGCCCAAATCGCGGAGAGCGCAGGCTTCCTGCCAAACCCGGCGATCCAAGGGAACGGGCAGGTTCTCTACGATAATCAGGATGGCGGGCTTAGAGGTCATCTCAACATTCCAGACGAATCGTCGTCTGTAGTTTTTGGCCCGGCATGACATCGGCTTCCAACCGCAACAACGGTGAAACTTTCAGGCATCGGAAACTCGGTGAACATACGACAGCCAATTCGGTTTCATTTAATTCGGCGACTGTCCAACCTGTGGCTAGAGGGTTTTTTGGGGCAACCACAGATTCCTTTTCCCATCCGTCCGTCTCGATGATGAATCGTTTCGTCATCGTGTGAACGCGGTAAACCGAACGAGAAAGCTGTTCGACGCGCAGCCCGGGGGCAAATTTCCAGACTACCACCAGCAAACCCTCTTCGCTTCCTTCATCGACGACATTCCATCCAGTTCCGTTCGGGAGAGTGGTGATGGATCGACTGGTTTTGCGATTCCCAAGGAGAATGTGTCCAACAATCGTATCAGGATTTTGGACTTCATCGGTTAAGGTAGGTTTAGCGTGGTGTTCAGCCCACAGAAAGGTTCCTAATCGACGGGGCAATGGTTCGTCCATGTAGTGCGGACCATTATGAGCCTCCCACGAGGCTAGATAATTACGCAGGGCGGTGTCATGATAATAGGCTCCTGTTCCCGGATCGATAACGAGGGGCTGACCGCTATGCCAAAGCGATACGTGGAGAGCATCGAGGTGGCCATGAGCAGCGGTGGCAAGGTAACCAAGGGAGGATGCGTCAAAACGAAGAGCAGCCTCGCCAATGTGGTGGAACACATATCCGCTTTCGGTCAGTGCACATCGAGTCTGAGAACTTCGGGGGGTAGCGTCGTTGGAAAAATTTCCCCACCACCAAGAGAGGGCTGGGCTGGGTTCCCCGTTGAACCAAGCACGCCATTCGGATGCGGATTGAGTTTCATCAATGAAAAATGGGGAAACAAATGCGTTGTCTGAATCTCCAAAATCCCATGGATCACCCGTGACTTTGACCGTGCCGTAAAAATGACCGGCAGCTTGAAGCCGTCCCTCAACCGACTCGGACAAAGGCCGACCGAGAGCTTTGAGTGCGATTTTTGATTGCCAGCAGAATTCCCATGAGAACAAATGATAACCCAATGCCTGTTCACGGTTGTTTCCATCCGCATCAAACTGAAGCAGGATTTCCTTCTCAATAAGCGGCTGGAGAACGTCCAATGTTGTCGAAACTTTGGCGAGCTCCGGCCAGCGTGCCAGCGCGAGAATGAGCCCAGCAAGCTCTCCCACCAAATGGTTATTCGCCGATGAACCAAACGAGCAGTAACGCCAAGTGTAGTGGGCATGCGAACCCGCTAGATCCCTGCACAGCTGTGTCCAATTGGAATTCACAAAACCAGAGGCTTTTAGCAGGGCATCAATCCACACGAGTTGAAGTAACCGCAGACCCGTTTCCAACCCGCTGGTCCAATTCAAACCTGTGTAGGGTTTGTTGTGGTGCAACCAGTCCGCCAACCAATTTTGGCAAGTGATCGCCGCGTTTCGATCGTTGAGAATGTAGGCACCTAAAGCCAATCGAACTAACTGATTCCAACGGTTTGGCTCCCAAATAATTTTGATGTCTCCTCCTCTAGCCTGCTTGCGATGATCAAGTTTGAAGCTGGGAACGTCGCTGAAAAAATCCTCACCCACTAGATAATCGCGATGCCATTGGGGTGGGTTATCCACCTGAATAGGGATTTGTCCGAAGGCTTTCCAATGTCCTGCCAAAATATTCTCAACATCCGCCTTTAACGCGAGGATCAACTCATTGGGAGCCGTGTTGGGGTTTGGAAGCCTTGGAAATATCCTGGTTTCCTCCTTCAATTCTGCCCCCTGAGGAAGGGTGATTAAATCAACCCGTTGCCGTATTTTTTTGCGGGCGTGCAATAATTGCTCGGTGGGGCTCATGGCCCAGAGCCGATGCCAATACCAAGCAAGTTTGCTCATAACGATCAAAGATCAATGTCAACGCTGCGCCCCTCTTTGATCGACCGAGCAGCGGCAAAGGTCAGTGCCATGCTTTGGCGTGATGATTCATAGGGGAACGGATGATCTGAATCGCCCCGAAGAAACTGCAGCCATGCTTTCATCTGCTCGGCATGCCCCTTGGAACTGTATTTTTCCTTGGTGTGTTTGCGATCCCGCCAAACTTGTAGCTCAAGGAAATTGTGAACCTCCGCTACCAGACCCGAAGCAAAAACTGTGAATGATTCCTTGGGAAACGAGGGATCGCCCACGGCACTGTAGGTCAGTTGGCCGGACGAACCGTCGGCGAACTCGACATGGGCGGAAATGCTGTCGGGGTAATCCTGTTTCCCCGCGAGTGGCCAGATAGGCTGGGCATAAATCCGCACAGGACGAGATTGAAACAAAAAGCAGAAGTAATCGAAATAATGGCAGGTTTCTCCAATGACCCTCCCCCCGCTCTCAGTAAGATTCGCGAACCAATGTGAAGGATCGAGCTTTCCAGCGTTGACACGATAGGAAATTGATTTCGGGCCCACCGCACTTGCGAGAAGCTTTTGCAACGTCTTACTAGCCGGAGCAAAACGTCGATTAAACCCGACTTGAACTGAGGATCGACTCGCGGCGTAAGCTTCATCAATGGTCACAAGTTCCGCCGGAGTGAGGCAGATGGGTTTTTCGACAAAAATTTCGCGGTTGGCTTTTAGTGCAGCGATAACCAATGACGCGTGTTGATGATGACGCGTGGAAATTATGACCGCCCCCGGGGTGCTACCACTGAAAGCAGCATCGGTATGGGTCGAAGCCTCAACGAAACCGAATTTTGTTTTTACATGATTGGCACTGAGCGCGGTGGCGTTCACGACCGTTCCGAAATCAATGTGACCTTTCAGGTGGGGCAATAGCATCGTGCGCGCAAAGTTACCTGCGCCGATGATGCTGAGGTTCCGAGCGGGTGTGGTGATACGACCCGCCTTAGCCGAAATTGTCGTCTTAGTTTTACTTCCAGAATTGTCTTTCGGGGTGGATGAAATTTCGACAGGAATGGTTGATCCGTATTCGAGAACAATGCCTATTTCATTAGTTCCGAGGGTAAGATTCTTATAAATTTCAAGCGCGTTTGAAAAAGGGACACGCTTTGTAGTGATGGCTTCTAAATTGATCTGATTCCCCATCATCAAATGAAGGCAGGCTTGAAAATTTCTCTGCTCAGTCCATCGGACGTAACCAATAGGGTAATCATTACCTCCCCATTCGTAGGAAGGATCGTAACGCCCGGGTCCATAGGAACGAGAAAACCGAAAATCTAATTCTTTTTCAGCAAACAGACGCCATGGCAATTCGATCTTGGTGATGCCAACATCGATCAATCGGCCTCGATCGCGGCACGCCTCGGCAGCCTGCTCGATGGGGGTATTGCTTTGGCTGGCCGTGCAGATGACAACCGCATCCACACCATAACCTTCTGTCCACAACCGAACTTCATCCGAAAGATTTTGTTCGCCGAGGATAACGGTCTTCTCGGCCCCCATGGCGGTGGCGTAACCTCGTCGGTTGGGAATGAGATCCACCGCCATCACCCTAGCTCCAGAGAGCTTGAGTAAATTAGTAATGAGCAATCCAACGAGACCTTGGCCCATGACCAGAATGCGTTCTCCTAATTTTGGTTCCGTCTGGCGTACCGCCTGCAACGCAATTGAACAAAGGGTTGTGTAAGCCGCTTGCCATGTTGGCACGGACTTCGGAACAGGAGCTGCAAGAAAATCTGGAATAGCAATATACTCGGCGTGAAACGCGCACTCGGCACCTCCGCAGGCGACCACATCGCCAACGCGAAAACGTGAGTTGCCCCCATCGACCTCTGCAACAACCCCCGCCGCGCTGTATCCCATCGGAGTTGGAGAAGCGAGACGGTTGCGAACCTTTTCCAATGCATTGCGCCAACCCAAATTTCGAGCTGTTTCAAGAACTTTACGAACCTGATCGGGTCGAGCTTTTGCCTTTTGAAACAGGTTCATTTTGGCCTGTTCGACCTTCATTTTTTCTGTGCCAAGGCTGATCACAGAATGTGCGACTCGAACAAGCACTCCGCCTGGAGGAGGGGTAGGAACCGGAACTTCCTGCAATTCGATCCGGCCATCTTGGTATTGGGCGATTTGTATCAAAGTACGAGATTTTTCTTGGGGTCATTTGATAACGTGTGGACGCGATGGGGTCAAATCATTAGGAAGTCAAAATCGCAAAATCAAACGATTAGGACAAACTCTGACGAGGAAGAAAACTAAACCAAAGAAATCGGGAGTGGAGCCGGATTAACCGATGCGCCAAACAATACGAGCCTTGTCCAAGTCATAAGGAGACATCTCCATTTTGACACGGTCACCCGCTGTAATTCGAACGAACCTTTTGCGCATTTTGCCGGAGATGGTCGCAAGGACGGGGTGCTTATTGTCGAGTTCGACACGGAACATGGTTCCGGCAAGCACCGCGAGAACGCGACCTTCAACTTCAATATGTTCGCTCATAGAAAAATACTACCACCTGAAAAAAACCGACAAGGATCAACCCAACGAAACTGAATCCAACCCAGATAAACTTCAAGTGAGTTAACTCACCCCGAGGCAGGTTGACTTTCAATATCGAAGGTCACCCTACCCCATTCCAGAACGGAAGTCATCGAATAACTGGAGGAATTCCGAATTGTATTCCGTCTTGTGTTGACGGATTAGGAAGGGAGCCTGGAGTTGGTAAATTACGGGAGCGATTGAGCTAGGCGTAACAACTTGGGAACATCTCCATATTTCGCTGCTCCTGGCAGAAAATCTGGGCTCCTAAAATCCAACAATTGGGAAAATCGGAATTCGGTTTTGGGTAAATTAGAAGCGTCGATCGGGGTTCCCGATAAGGCGAGAACTGCGGCGGCTAGCGGAGCAGTGCCTTCCAGTGCTACTAAAGTCAGCTTCTTGGTCGGGGGTTCGTGTTGGCTGCGCACATATCGGGTGAAGGATAGAATATCGTGGACGCGCTGTGCAAATACGGATGAGTTGTAACCAAAAGTGTATGCCGCCGCTTCCCGGGGATTGTTGACTTTGGGAGTTTGGAGGTATTTCTGTCCTTTGGGTAGAAATTCACCTTGGCCAAGAAGATCGATGCCGGCCACGGTGGCTCCCTCATCGAGTGCCTTCTGAACATCCGGCCTGAGTTTTCCATTCGCCTCGTAAAGTCCCGACTTACCCTCTGGATGTAGAAACAAAACCGTGCTTCCATTCCATTTTTTGGGGTAAAGAAAAAAGACAGGCACCTCCTCGGAATAAGTTGTGTTCCGTAACGTCCCAGGCATTTCTATAAAATCACCACGATCTACTTTGGCGGTGCGGTTCCACTCCACATTGCCGGCACTTTGGAATGTTCTGCCGATCAACGAGGACCACGCGGTACGGTGTTTTGAAAGGCTGGTATCGGTGGCAAGGTTTTTCTCGGAGTCCTGATGCAGTTCACGTAATAGACGCCGTTCAAAATCCGGTCCCCCTGCGGGTTGCGGGTGCTGAGCATCCCAAACGGTCATTTCCTCCCGGGTCAATCGAACGTAGTTGGTTTCAATAATGGGGGTTTTAGCGCCGATGTGGAGGTGGGTGTTGAACAAGTCATACATCGCTGCACGACTCGGATAGTTGTAATTGTGTCCGAATTCAAGACGGGCGGTGAGTTGGACATTTTCTGGATGGCCAAGAAGCAGATAAAGTTGTTGTAATTGTGGAAAGCCTTTTGTTGGCATTTCCTTGGTCCAATCATCCGCAGCCGTCATCCCGAGAGGTTTCGGAGCGAATAGACCTGCGATCTCCACATTGCTCGTATGAATCCTTAGCAACGAAGCATTCTCGCAGGTGCAACCCCCTTGCATCGCAGTGGAAACCATGACCGCCGGAAACGCCACTTTGGGTCGAGCATCAATAGCCCCAATGATAAAGGTCTGGGTTCCTCCTCCGCTGGCACCTGTCACACCGATGCGGCTTGCGTCCACATCGGGCAGTGTCTCAAGGAAATCGAGTGCACGAATTGTATTCCAAGTTTGGAGACCCAAAATGCTTTGGAGGTGTGCCTCAGCCTGTGGACTGTATAATCCCCAATTCTCAACCGTATTCATTTCAGGGCGCTGCTTGCCGAACTGGTGAGCGATCGCCATGGAGATTTGCTGACTGTCGGCATAGCCCAACATGTCCAGCTGGAAAACAACACAACCCATTCGGGCTAACTGCACGGGAAGTGCCTGAAGTAAACTACGACCTCCCTCAGCATATTTTTCAGCACCTGAAGCAACCTCCTTTTTGATGTTTTCAGAACCGAGATCATAGAACCGACCATTTTCCCAATGCCCATGGGCAAAGATTATTCCCGGATGACGGCCCCCTTTAGTTTTTGGACGGTAAAGATTTCCCGTTACAAAAAACCCAGGCCAACTCTCGAAATAAACTTTTTCAACAATGTAATCTCCACGATCCATGCGTCCATGGATTACAGGATTCAGTGGATGCCGGGTTGGCAATGGAAACAATCCTAGGGCTACAAGTAGATTCGTTTTGATGAGGGCTGCACGCTCAGACCAAGCTTCCTTCGTCGCGGGAGGAGTGAAGGGAAAGTAACCATTGAGATCCTTCAAAGGATCGAGTCGAACATCCTTCGGTAATTGCCCTTCCGGAAGGGAGCGAGGGGCATCAGCTTGGATGTAGCCTGTTCCCAATATAAAAATAAGCAGCAGGCGTGAAACGAATGGAGTCATGCCAATGGGATAACCAACTTAACAAGGAACGGCGATAGAAAAATTGAGCCATCAAATGATCAAATGCCGATGCACTTGCGCTTACTCAGTAGTGCTTTTTGGTGGTCACTATGAATCCGTTGGCAAAACACGAGCAGGAGGGGCTTTTACAAAAGTAGTGGGTCTCAGATAGATCGGTTCTATAATATCACCATGAATCAAAAGGTCAGGACGATTCATCGCAATTTGAAGCATTGAACGAGCTTCCGGGAATAAGGACTGCGCGCCAGCAAACCACTTTTGAGCTAATGGACCCACAATACGATCCTCCTGGTTAAAATCCAGTTGTGAAGGTTTCATCAACTCTATCGATCCCAGCATTTGGATCTCGGTTTTTGAGATCGCGAAAGTCGCTGCATAGATTTCTTCTCGCTGAGCATCAATGACCGTGTGTGACCGTCCTGTGAATCCCGAGGACTGTACTTGGGATGCAAGAATCCACGGCGTCGCCAAGCCGTGGATAAAGATGGGACGAGCGAGTCGCCAACCCTGTGCGATCGATAATGCACTCCGCATCCCGGTATAGGATCCAGGTCCAAGTCCGATATAAATGTGCGTTATTTTTTCAGGTGTGGCCTTTGCCTCGGAAAATAACCTGTCGAGCAAAACAAACGGCGAAATCCCGCGCTGCACCTCCTCCTCACCCGCTACGATTACCAGTGGTAGCGCATTGGAATCGGAGGACGATTCAAAAATTGCCGCGCTCCGTTGGTGGGTAGAAAATTCAAGAGCCAGAATCATGGATGGAGATGCGTCGGTCGGTTTCACTCAGGTGTTCAAAGTGGATCAAAATGGCGCGGGGTTGCCATGGGGCAGGAGCGAGTTGTTGCCACCGTTCAAACCATTCTGTGACAGTGACCCCATTCGTTTGTGAGAAAAATTCGTCCAACCCTGCGCTCAGGAGTTGTTCGATCGTTTCGAGGCGATAAAGGTCTAGATGATACACCGGCAAACGCCCCCCGGCATAATGGTTTACCAACGAAAAAGTAGGGGAATGGATGCGCTGGGAGACCCCGAGCCCTTGCGCCAGACCACGTGCGAATTGCGTTTTTCCAGCACCTAACTCTCCCGTCAATCCGACGATGGTTCCGGGAACAAAAGTCGCGGATAACGTTGCAGCGATCCGTGATGTCTCCTCCACGCTATGCGAAATGTGTGAAACCATGGGTTTGGAAAGTTCTTGTACCATTGGCATCCCGCAGGCGCAACCCCGGTAGAGCTGTGATGCGTCCCACACAACTCAATTTCAAAAGTGGAAATCGCTGTTTCCATGAATCCACAAGTGAGACGGCTTGAGAACTCGACACGGTGAAGAGCAACTCGAAATCTTCCCCATCCGTCAACGCGGCCAACAAAGCCGGTTTTGCGCCAGTAGCCTCACGCGCCCGCAACTTGGCTACACGGGAGATGGGTATGGATGTCGCCAACAACTCTGCGCCCACGTTGCTTGCCAACAAAATTTGACCGAGATCACCGGCTAACCCATCGCTGATATCCATCAGGGCATGAATCGAATAATGATCTGCGAGCCAACTCGCTTCGGTGAGTCTCGGTTCAAAATCAAGATGCTTAGCCTGAATTGATCCACCCAGTTCACCGGTAACAAAAATTCCGTCACCTACACAGGCCTTGGAACGCAACAACCTTCGACCATTAGGAAGCGTCCCCAAAAGTGTGATGGAAATAAAAATACCCGCTAAGGAACGCGTTGTTTCGCCACCCGCAATCGCCACGCCATGTTGTCGGGCGAGACCATTGATCCCCTCGTAACAGCGATCTACCCAATCCGATCGAAACCCCTCGGGCAGACCCAATGTCACAAGGGCGACAGTCGGGTATCCTGCCATGGCCGCAATATCACTGAGACAACGAGCCAAAGCCTTTCGACCTACTTTTTCAGGGGGTGTTTCTGAGGTGAAATGCACATTCTCCACCACAGCATCTGTTTTGAAAAGCCATTCGCTATTTGGATTTCCACTTTGTAGGACAGCACAATCATCCCCTGCCCCTACCTCGACGATGGAGGACGTGGGAAGTGTGGGAATGAGCCTACGGATCAGTTCGAACTCTGTCATGCGCTAGGATTGAGTAATGACCAGGTAGGTATAATTAGCCGCATTGAAAAATGCATGGGTCAATATGGGTGCGAGTATGGTTCCCGTGCTTTCGTAAAGCAGGCACAACACGACCGCGAGTAACGTCAGTGGAACAAAGGCTGTCGCACTCATGTGGATCATGCCGAAAAACAAGGAACTCACCCAAAGCGCGAGACGCATGGAACCATACTTCTTCAGGGTCGGATAAAGAATTCCACGGAACACCAGTTCTTCGAATATCGGCGCGACCAAAATGGCCACCACTGCAAAATATATTTTTTGAGCGGTCGTT
Source organism: Akkermansia muciniphila (assembly GCA_945867235.1). GTDB lineage: Bacteria > Verrucomicrobiota > Verrucomicrobiia > Limisphaerales > SXQI01 > SXQI01. The sequence continues at coordinate 266 of CAMBHS010000088.1, read as the reverse complement.
TCTGTCATTTGCAGAGCTTGAACAGATTCTTGAAGTTTGGGGGCAATGCGAAACCATTCAAAAACGAGGACAGATAATTTAGAGAGTGACCAACTAATGGGCACGACAAACATGCCAACCACCAAGGCGAGCAATAGGGATCTGCCGACTCGGGGAGATTTGAGACCAAAAGCCTCCGACCATGAGATTTGGTGTTGACGCAGAAAAATATCTACCAGCATCAATCCGACGCCTTGAGCAGTGAGTGTTCCTGTCAAGGTAACCCA
>CAMBHS010000087.1 GCA_945867235.1 Akkermansia muciniphila | reverse complement strand
AACACTTACCCTTACTGGGAAAAATTGTCGCAGGTTTCTCATTGCCAAAACCGCGTCGATCACGGGATGTAAAGAACCAGAGGCAAGACCTAGTTTGTAGTGTCGAGCTAGACGTTGCACGAGTTCTGGAAGGTCGGAGAAAATTGGCTTGAGATCGTCGATAATCTTTAAAAATCGATCCTGTTTCAGGGTGCTCAGAAATTCGAGACTTTGTTTCGGTTGGTGCTTGATGATGAAATCATCCCAAAGTGCTCGGTCGGATCGCCCGAGGTATTGGTGAAATTCTATACCGTGATGGTCTCCGTAACCGAGTTCCTGAAACACCTCGCGAAAGGCACGTTCATGCAGTGGTTCGCTGTCCACAATCACCCCATCCATGTCAAAGAGTATTGCGGCAAACGGTAACTTTTCAGGAATAATCTGCATGGCGTTTTAACCGATGAGAACGCCCCAGCCCTCGGGACGATCCACTAGGTGCAAAAGGTTGCCTTCGATATCTTTGAAAAAAATCACTCGACCTGCGCCACCTGCGGGTTTCATCGGTTGATCAACTACAACTCCGCGCCGTTCAAGTTCGTTCCGGGTTGCCTCGACCGAAGCGACGCGCAAGGCAAGATGTCGCCACCCAGCAAGTTTGTTGTCACCAGTCTCCTGATTCGCACGGGTTGATGGGTATATTTCTAAAATTTCGCCGCAGGGAAATTTCAGCAAAAAAGCCGGAGGTTCTGAATTGTCTGTCCAGATTTCCGTTGCACTCAATTTTTCCACATACCAATCGCGCAACACCCGCGAGTTGATCGCAGCCAATCCGATATGCTCAATTCTAAATTCCAATTTATCCATAAAACTAACGAGAAACAGGCAACCTCCCAGTCCTGAGTCGATGAAACCCGTATAGCAAAGCATGAAAGTGACAAACGGTTTCGTCAACATCACAGGAAAACATCCTAGAAAATTCTTGCCAAGCACAACTCGAATAGCATTGAATTTGCCCCGCTAGGTTGCCTCGGTAGCTCAATGGTAGAGCAGTTGACTCTTAATCAATTGGTTCACAGTTCAAGTCTGTGCCGAGGCACCATTTTCTATTGCTGGGATTAATTATCGGTAGATTTCGCCTCGCTCATCGTCCTTATTGCTCTTCATACTCGCCTCGTGGTATTGGTGAGACGTTCCATTTTGGTTATGCGATGCATTATACTTTTTATCTCAATCCTAGGGCTGACGTTTATCGATGCGGTGGCGGAAGTGAAAATGCCTTCCTTCCGTTCGCACCAAATTGATGGACGAGTGGAGATCGGTTACGGTCTCGCGATTTCTGATGTGGATGGAGATGGGCGTGTGGATATTCTGTTGGCCGATAAACGGCAGATTGTTTGGTATTCAAACCCTGATTGGACAAGGCACGTCATGGCCGAAAACCTCACCGCTTTAGATAATGTTTGTTTGACTGCTTTCGATATTGATGGGGATGGAAAGGCCGAAGTGGCGGTCGGCGCGGGTTGGAATCCTGGAGACACACTGAATAGTGGAGCTGTTTTTTATCTGAAACCGAAGGCAAACCGTAGGGAACGATGGGATCCGATCGAATTACCCAAGGAGCCCACGGTTCATCGGATGAAGTGGATCAAGTCTTCTACCGGTGTTGCACAACTTGTGGTGCTTCCGTTGCATGGACGTGGAAATCAAGGGGGTGCGGGTGAAGGGGTGAGGATGCTCGCTTACAGTTTCCCGAAAGATGTAAATCAACCTTGGAAAACCAACTTGATTGATGGTTCCTTGCACATGACCCATAATTTTGAGCCAGTGTCTTGGAATGCCAAGGTTGGTGATGAATTAATTGTGGCGAGTAAGGAGGGTGTGTTTTTGTTGGAGGAGATCAAAGGGTCTTGGAATCGCACGGCTCTTGGAGACAATTCGAAAGGGCTGACGCATTTTATCGGAGCAGGGGAGATCAGATCAGGCGTTCTGAAGGGCGGCAAAAGACTCCTCGCAAGCGTAGAACCCATGCATGGAAATCAAGCCTGCGTTTACATTGAGCCTAAAGGCGAGCAAGCCGCAGGTCTGTGGGAAAGGGTCATCATCGACAAGGATTTGATTGACGGCCATGCGGTCGGTTGTGCGGATCTCGCAGGTCAAGGTCAGAGTCAAGTGGTTGTCGGTTGGCGTGGGAAAAAACCTGGAGATTTGACTGGGCTAAAGCTGTATTGGAACGAGGATGGAATGGGGAAGGATTGGCAGGCGACCTCGATCGACACAGGTAGGATGGCGTGTGAGGATTTGGCTATCGCCGATCTGAATGGGGACGGAAAGCTCGATATTGTGGCTTCCGGTCGGTCCACAAAAAACGTGATTATTTATTGGAACGAAGGCGTCCGATAAGGAAGCCAATAATCTTTTCATAAACAATCCAAGAAATCGTCAGGCTTCGACGAGGACTCCGGGTTGCGGTTGGAAGATTTTAATTTTGGGATGCTTTTCACGAATTGCCTGCTCAAACCAAAGTCGTGATTCTTCTGATCCGTGTCCCAGCATTACGGTTCGTGGATTGACCTGACCTACAAAGTCCAGCAAATCCTCTCGGTTTGCGTGAGCCGTGAGGTCAAAATCCTCAATCTGGCAGCGGCGAGTCAGTTCTCCCCCTGAAGGACTGAACAGGAATGTCTCTTCGTGTTTAGCCGCTTTCAGACGTCCTCCGGCAGTGTCGGGATCTGCGTAGCCTACAAAAAATATCGCATGTTTTTCATCCCCTGCCATGCGCATGGCAAGATCATGTGCCGCAGTTTTTTCCGACATCATTCCAGCGGTGACGACAAAAATACGTGGAGTATTGAGCCTCATTTTTTCAGTTTGACCCTTTTCCAACACGATCAAATTCAAGGCATCGGTTAGCTTGAGCCCCGTATGATTCCTATTAGCGCGATGGGCTTGGAGGTCGTAGATTTCAGTAAAGACACGACCGAGTCCACCGATGTAGATCGGCTGATTTTGAACCTGTCCTGACCGCATCATGAGCGCGAGTTGCGCTAGGATTTCCTGCGTTCGACCTAAAGCAAATACGGGTATGAGTATGCATCCGCGTCTATTAATGACCTCCTGGATTGCTTTTGCCAAACGGTCAACTTCACCTTCTCGCGTAAATCCAACTGGGGTCGCTCGGTTGCCGCGGGTCGTTTCCATGATTAACACATCCGCACGAACATCATTGAAACGTGCTGATTTAAGGAGGGTTTGATCACGAAAGCAGACATCTCCGGTGTAAAACAGGGTTTCTTTGCTGCCTCGCACCATGATGCCCGCAGAACCAAGGGCATGTCCTGCATCATAGAATTCCAGAGTGGGGGAAGGAAAACCTGCTCGGGTTTTGTTGAAGGATGCCCATTCTACCTCGCGATTGTATCGAAACCCTTGGAATAAATGAGCGGTTTCGTCAATCTCGTCATGGGTGTAAAGGGGGTATTCTTGAATGCCAAGTTCCTCCTTTTGACGCATCATCACATTGACAGAATTGTGCAGCACTCGTTCTACGAGGAAGTAGCTCAACTCCGTCATTAGGACATGCGCTTTAGGAAAATATTTTTGAGCCATTGGCAGCGATCCGACATGATCGTGGTGGCAATGAGATATTGCGATGGCGTCAACCTCCTCGTTTTTGATTTCCTCATAAAGTGGAAGGCTGGCAAAACCTTCTAATTTTGGATGCGTCCCTGCATCCATCAATAATCGATGGCCATCCATCTGCACATACCAAGCACTCGCACCAATATCTTTACTTGGATTCAAATTACGAATTTGCATAATGCACCTTAGTGGAGGAAATTGCCTTCTGGCAATGTCAGCGTGGAAGTCTTTTCAAACCATCCTAAAGGGTCGATGATGGTCGTTTCGAAGGCAAACCTGCACCGTTGGGTTAGTGAAATCAGTGTTTTATTCCACATCCGCAAGCGAGTGTTCCCGTCATGGCTTTGTCTGGATCATAGTTCAAGATTGGCGATAACCATCGTTCTACGGTTGGCAAATCCAGGCCTTTGCGGAGGTGGTAATCAAGAACTTGGTCGCGTTCGATTTTCCCGACGCCGAAGTATTTTGCTTCTGGATGAGCAAAATATAATCCGCTGACGCTGCTTGCTGGCCACATCGCACAGCTTTCGGTCAGCTTAATTCCAACGGCATTTTCCACATCCAAAATTTCCCAAATTGTTTGCTTTTCTGTATGATCAGGGCAAGCAGGGTAACCGGGTGCCGGTCTGATTCCTCGATATTTCTCCCTGATCAACTCCTCATTGGAAAGATTTTCATTCACACCATACCCCCATTCTTCTCTCACTTTTTTGTGTAAACACTCGGCAAATGCTTCCGCTAAGCGATCCGCGAGAGCCTTTGCCATGATGGAGTTGTAGTCATCGTGATCGGCTTCAAAAATTTTAGCCAACTCATCCACACCTAGTCCCGTTGTGACAGCAAACATACCGACGTGATCGTTCAGGCCGGTTGCCTTCGGTGCGATATAATCTGCCAGTGCATGGTTAAACTCGGAGGGTTGTTTCTCCATTTGTTGCCGCAGACTATGCAGAGTTTTTAGAACTGTGGTTCGCGAATCGTCGGTATATAATTCAATGTCATCTCCGATGGAGTTTGCAGGAAATAAACCGTAAACTGCGTGAGCACAAAACAGTTTTTGATCGATGATTTGTTGTAGGAGTTTTTGTGCATCCTCATAAAGTTCTTTAGCTTTTGATCCTACGTTCGCATCGTTAAAAATCCCTGGGAATCGTCCCCTCAATTCCCAAGTATGAAAAAATGGCGACCAGTCGATGAAGGTCGATATTTCTTCTAAAGAATAATTCCTAAGAACACGGATTCCAGTTTGGATGGGTTTGGGAATATCCTCTGTTCGCCAATTGATCATCGTCCGTCGAGTGCGGGCCTGGCCTATGGGCAACAGGGGTCGGAGAGTCCGTGTGGCATTATGAGCCGACACCAACGCGGTTTGCTCCGCACGGTTTGTTTCGGCAAGCGCAGATCGAGTCAGCGGGTTGATCATTCGACCTGCAATTCCCACGGCACGAGAAGCATCTAAAACGTGTATGACTGATTGCTTATAGGCAGGGGCGATTTTTATTGCCGTATGCGCTTTGCTCGTCGTGGCTCCTCCGATGAGAAGCGGGGTCGTGAAGCCTAGGCGTTGCATCTCCTTGGCCACATGGGTCATTTCATCCAGTGAGGGTGTGATCAACCCACTCAATCCAATTAAATCCACGTTGAGCTCGCGGGCTTTGGAAAGAATGGTTTCGCACGAGACCATCACTCCGAGATCGATCACTTCATAATTGTTACACGCCAAAACCACCCCCACGATGTTCTTTCCAATGTCGTGAACATCTCCTTTGACGGTGGCCATGAGGATCTTTCCTTGGTTACGTCCTCCCCCATTGCGTGCCTTTTCCTCCTCCATGAATGGAAGCAGGTGAGCTACGGATTTTTTCATGACCCGTGCACTTTTCACCACCTGAGGCAAAAACATTTTTCCCGCACCGAACAAGTCCCCCACCACGTTCATGCCTGCCATGAGCGGGCCTTCGATAACGTGGATCGGTTTGTCGTATTTAAGTCGCGCTTCCTCTGTGTCTTGAACGATATAATCAACGATCCCTTTTACCAACGCGTGACTTAATCGATCCTCCACCGGGCCTTGCCTCCAAGTCTCTTCGATTACTTCGGTTGTATCTTTCTTTTTTACAAATTCAGCAAATTTAACGAGTCGTTCGGTTGAATCAGGACTTCGATTCAGGATCACGTTTTCGACCAATTCGAGCAAATCAGACGGGATTTTTTCGTAAACCTCCAGAAGTCCAGCGTTCACAATCCCCATGTCCATTCCAGCTCTGATCGCGTGGAATAGAAATACCGAGTGCATCGCTTCCCGAACCGCGTTGTTCCCTCGAAAAGAAAAAGATATATTGCTGACTCCCCCACTTACTTTAGCCAAGGGGAGGTTTTGTTTTATCCATCGGGTGGCTTCGATGAAATCTACAGCGTAATTGTTGTGCTCGTCCATCCCAGTAGCCACCGTAAGGATGTTAGGATCAAAGATGATATCTTGCGGGGGAAAATTGATTTCTTCAGTGAGTATTTTATACGATCTCGAGCAGATTTCACATTTCCGTTGAGCCGTGTCCGCTTGGCCGCGTTCATCAAAGGCCATCACGATTACCGCTGCTCCGTAATGACGAATCAGAAGGGCTTGCTGCTTAAATTTGGCCTCGCCTTCCTTCAGGCTGATAGAGTTTACAATGCCTTTGCCCTGCACGCACTGGAGTCCAGCTTCGAGAACCGTCCATTTAGAGCTGTCGATCATGATGGGAACCTTCGCGATGTCAGGCTCGGTCGCAATGAGGTTCAAAAAATGGGTCATCGCTTTCTCGGAATCAAGCAAACCCTCATCCATGTTGACGTCGATAATTTGAGCCCCGTTCTCCACCTGTTGACGTGCTACCGCCAGAGCCTCCTCATATTGTCCCCCTAGTATAAGTTTTGAGAATTTGGGTGACCCGGTGACATTGGTGCGCTCTCCCACATTGACAAAGTTTGACTCCGGTCGAATCACCAGCGCGTCCAAACCGCTCAACCGTAGGAACGGTTCTACCGTTGGTATTTGACGAGGCGGCAGATTTTTTACTGCATCAGCAATTGCCCTAATATGATCTGGTGTAGTTCCGCAACAGCCTCCCAGGAAATTTAACCAACCGGCTTCAGCCCATTCTTTGAGTTGAGGGGCAAGGGACTCCGGAGTTTCAGGGAAGCCAGTCGGAAGAAGTGGATTCGGCAATCCGGCATTGGGATAACAACTCACGGATATAGGAGCAATCTTGGAAAGTTCCTCGATGAGTGGCCGCATTTCCTTTGGGCCTAACGCACAGTTCATTCCCACACTCAGCAGCGGCACATGGGAAATGGAATTCCAAAAGGCTTCGACAGTTTGTCCGGTGATGCCTCTGTTCGCGCCCGGTTGGATGAACGTGACTGAGGCCATGATGGGTATTCGAAACCCAACAGCGGCAAAAAACTGTTCAATTGCGAAAAAAGCAGCTTTGGCATTCAGCGTATCGAAAATCGTCTCAACAAGCAGTAAGTCCGCTCCGCCATCGATTAACCCTCGGATTTGTTCCGTATAGGCGACGACCAAGCCTTCATAGGAAATCCCTCGTGCGGCCGGATTATTCACATCGGTCGAAATTGAGGTTGTGCGCGTTGTCGGGCCAATTGCTCCCGCTACCCAACAGGTGCGACCGAGTTCCAATGCCATCTGCTTGTCTGCGGCAGCCCGAGCACATTGGGCTCCTGCCACATTGAGTTCGTAACTCAGGGATTCCATCCCATAATCAGCCAAGGACACCGATTGCGAATTAAAGGTGTTGGTCTCGATGATGTCTGCCCCTGCTTCTAGATACTTGGAGTGAATTTCCTCAATCGTCGAAGGTCGGGTAAGGTTAAGAAGATCATTGTTGCCTTTGACATCCTTAGACCAATTTTGGAATCGATTCCCTCGGTAATCCTCCTCTTTCAGTTTGTACTGTTGAATCATCGTCCCCATCGCGCCATCAATAATAACGATGCGTTGGGCAATCAATTGATGCAGGGCGTCAGATCGATTCTTGTGATTCGCAGACGAAATGAAAGTCATGGAGTGAGTTTACGGTTATTGAAGGTTTTATCAAGATATAATCAACGTATCGAGATACGTTGATATGATATAATTTAATCTGTGATGTCATCCAGATTTCAAAATCTTCTTGGGTCGGAATGAGTTGTTTCGCATTGAACCTTTTGTTTCCTATTCATTAGGATGGAGGCATGCCAGAGAATGCGCGGCCAATAAAAAATGGCCTAAAGGAATTCACCAAAACGCAAGGTTCCGATTCCAAAAAGGAAATCACGAGGTTGATTCCTTGCATTATTTGGGTGGCTCTCGCTTTCTCCTTATCGCTTTATTTGGGTTGGGCTTCATGGAAAGGGGGAGGAGTTGCTGGTTGCGGTCCGAATTCCGGCTGTGATCAGGTGCTCGGCAGTAAATGGTCCTATGTAGGGCCGATTCCAGTTAGCTTTGGAGCCATCCTGATTGATGCCTTGTGGTTGTTGGGTTTAATAAAACTCGCGTCTGGGCATCAACAAAAACTGCACCGTCAGTTTTTTTTATTTTGTGCAGCATTGGTTGGAAGCTCTGCGGTTTGGTTCGTGATGCTCCAATTGCTGGTGTTAAAAGCCATCTGCCCTTATTGCATGGTGGCTCACTTTTGCGGGTTAATGGCAGCAGTTCTTACATTTCGTTATTACTTTGGGAATACTTATGGAAGAGGATTGGCACTTGCTGGAGGAATCCTACCGACAGTGGTGATTGGGATGATTCAGGTTTATTTTCCCCATTCCACGCAATTAGCCAGCGTGGTTCCTCAACAGGCGTCACCGGCGGTATCCGAGAACAAGGAACGCGTGCTGTCGCTTTACAATGGGGCATTCAAACTCAAGCCGTCGGAACTGCCGATGCTCGGATCCACAAATGCCGAGCATATCATGGTAAGTTTATTCGATTATACGTGCCATCATTGTCGAGAAATGCATGGGTTTCTTAAACGGCAGTTGACGAATTATCCTGGCCAATTTGGTATCATCAGCCTCCCGATGCCATTGGACGCAGATTGCAACTGGATCATGAAAAAAACTCCCGTAGCTCATGCTAATGCGTGTAATTATGCTCAATTAGGGTTGGCTGTGTTTTTGGCGGCACCGACCAAATCCAGTGAATTTGATGAATGGCTTTTTACTGGAGAAAAACCACCCCCGATCCATTTAGCTCAACAGCGCGCGAAGGACATTGTTGGACCCGAAGCCCTCAAACGGGCTCTCGCTGATGAATGGGTAAAGTCGCGAATTCAAGAGGATATTTCGCTTTACGCCTCGAATTACCATAAAATTCGAAAGGGGCAAATGCCCCAGTTAATCCTAGGTGATTTGGTTTCTGTCGGAGTCATCAGTAAGCAGGCTGATTTCGACAAGATGGTCGCCTCTCAATGGGGTTTAACTAACCATTTTCCACAAAGTCGATTGCCTTGAAATCGGAAATAAGAACAACGCGACCGAGCTTCATTGGGGATCAGTTCAAATTTGAAAATTTTTATGCTTCCGCAGGATGCCTGCGGATAGCGGGGGTTGATGAAGCGGGTCGAGGTCCCTTGGCAGGTCCAGTGGTCGCTGCAGCCATAATTCTTCCATCGACTTGGTATAGCCAAGGATTACCTAGATCACTTCAGGGACTCAATGATTCGAAACAATTATCAGCCAAAGAACGTGATCGTTTTTTCCAATCGATCACCTCGATGCATGAAGTGACCGTGACGACGTCAATTGTCGAAGCCGAGGAGATCGACCGAATCAATATTTTAAGGGCGAGCTTGTTAGCAATGAACCGAGCCTTGCGACAACTTTCTCCGGCTCCCGATCATGTCCTCGTGGATGGAAATCAAATAAGCTCCACGGAATGGAGGCAGACAGCGATCGTTAAAGGAGATGCGCTGAGTTTTTCAATTGCCACCGCCAGCGTCGTGGCCAAGGTTACTCGAGATCGCATCATGTTTAAATATGACGCTTGTTATCCTCACTATGGCTTTGCTCAACATAAAGGCTATGGAACCCCGCAACATTTGGCTGAACTGGTGAAGCACGGACCCTGTGCCATTCATCGCCGAAGTTTTTCGCCAATAAAACCAGTGAATCTTGAACTTTTTTGAGGTGTGTTATTTCGTTGGTGGATCAATTTTAAACTGCGGAAATTACCGGAACACCAGCGTATTGGTCGACTCGGCGAGTATGCAGCGTGCAAGTTTTTGAAACGAAAGGGATTAAGATTTGTATACGCCAATTTTCAAGCGCGAAGAGGAGAGATCGATCTGATTTTTCGCGACCTGATTTGCCTAGTATTTGTTGAGGTGAAAACCCGTTCATCAGAGAAATGGACTAGGCCAGCCGCAGCTGTTGATTACGACAAAAAGCGACTCATTTCGGAAGCCGCTCTGGAGTATCTTCATCTCTTAGGGCGACCGCGTATCTCCTTCAGGTTCGACATTGTTGAGATCCTGATGGGCGATGGAGAGATCCGTGAGATACGGCACATCCCCAATGCTTTTCCTCTGTCTCCACCTCATCGTTACACTCCCTAAAAAAGCACGAAACCTGTGAATCTTTTCGGTGCAAAAAGGAGTTCTTAAAATTCGAACTTCTTGAGCAAAGCGGCGTTGGGAGCTTTTCCTTTGAATGGAAGAATATCAGGAATCACCTGCACATCGGTGGTGGTTTTGAAATTCACTGGCTTATCGTCAAAAGTCAGTTCGACAAAAAAGGCTGACCAGCCCTTCTCGGGAGTAGGCAAAGTTCCGACCCATCGGTTGTCCTCAGTGAGGGGAAAGTCGGTGCTTGTCCAAGTTTTTCCAATCGTGTCCACACGAAAATCACGGGCGGTTGGATTATGAGCCTGCCATAATTTGACCCCCTTAGGTTTAACAGAGCTCGTGACGTTGTAGGAACCATTGCCTTTCACACGCCAATCGACGGCAGGGAGTTTTTTATCATAGATGATGGCCGCGTAGTTGGAAATCAAGCTCTCCACAGCGTCAGACCCACTGAGTGAATGATCCGCATTCGGAATATAGCGTTGGTATTTTACACCAGGAAGTTTGTGAAAATAAAACTGAGAAGAATCAGGAAGAAAAAATTGATCCCCAGATGCGTTAATCATGAATTTAGGCAGCTTCAAGCGATCGAGATACTGGAAAGGTTCCTCAATCTTCATCAGTGCTTGGTATTGTGGTGTATGAAACCGATCCATGATTCCCATTTGCACGTAGTCGCCGACGGCGGGAGCCCAGAATCCATATGCTTCGTAATGATGAATGAATGACGGCATGATATTCAACATGTCGATGACGATCGGGATGATACCGATGACCCGTTTGTCAACGCAGGCCGCGGTCCAAGTGGTCCACCCCCGTTTGGAACCACCGGCAACCACAAATCCATCAATCTTGATATTGCCGCCTTCTGGTTTCCCGCAAAAATCAACCACTGTATCCATGGCACGCACAGCACTTTTGGTCATGGGTAGCCGAGCAGGCCATTTCTCATCGCTCGTCCGGATGAATTTATCCCAAGTAAATGCGATCATGGAATCCTCCACTCGCGGTTCGGAATCGCCCCTGAAGGTGAGGGGCTGATTGGGAACCATTTTTAATTCGGTCACGACAGATCCTGTTGCGAGAGCTGCCTGCACGAGTTCTGCGCCTGGTTTGTCAGGAGGCCCGCTTCGGTTGCTTCCACCGGTAATCATCAACAGGCTTTTCGTCGATTTTGTTTGGAGCGGCTGGATAATGGTCATCCAATGTTTCCATACGGGACGATCCACCTCGTTGGTGGTGAGCCAAGACTGGGAGGTCATCTCAATGATGTGAGCCTTCGCGCCATTAAAATCGAATGATTTAATCAGTCGATAT
>CAMBHS010000086.1 GCA_945867235.1 Akkermansia muciniphila | reverse complement strand
CCCTTGAGTATGGGTGGAGACCAGTTTGACGAGAGAACCCGTGCTGCCGCCAAGATTCCTTTGCCCTCCTTGAGAGCTTCCCACCCGCCCAATTTGACCAACAGATCCGTGCTGAGTTGCAAATCATTCATGCAAAGTTTTCCACTTCTTAAGCCTTGCGACTACCCACCGATCAACCCATCACTCTGAAGGATATTTTCGCCACGGTTTCCTTTCCAAAAGCATGTTGCAACCGTTCCAGAATCTCGCGACGACGATACCTTACAATTTCATTCAACCACACACTGCTATCGACATTGATAAACAACGTTCCCTTGTTGAGTCCGGCAGGTTGTGCATGGGCAACGATGTTTGGATCCATTAACTGATTCCATGCCTTGAAAACCTCGGTATCCGCTAGTCTTCGATCAAGTTTTAGATCGGTCAGGATTTTCGGAATCATCTGCCCCAGAGAACGCGCATTGATTGACTGTGCACGTTTGAACGCCTCGACATCCAATCCACGCCAATCCTTCAACGCTTGGCGTCTTGCATCGAGTTTTTGATTTCCGTTGAATGCCATGAAAACTCATGCAAATGGGACCCCCAAACTCAACGGCCTCCCGCCGCTGCCTGCAACCAGTGATGTGCCATCAGGGATGCTCCAGAGGAGGAAGGATAGACTCCATCCCCAGCCCAATGCGCGGGGGGTGCGTAATTCAAGGCTCGGTCAAATATGGTTTGAAAAGGAACAAATGGCGCCTTGAATTCATCCGCTAACTTTTTGGATGCAGCACGATATTTATCAAACTCAAGAAACCACTTGTCATTCACCGCTCCACACCGAAGAACAAAAGGTTCGCAGATGATAATCTTTGTTTTCGGTAGAGCCTTAGAGGTGCGCTTTAGTAATTCCCGATAATCTTTTTCGTAAATTTCCACGGTGCCTTTGTAATTACCGTTAAGCGCATGCCAAAAATCATTCACCCCAATAAGGATACTCAAAACATTCGGTTTTATATCGAGACATTCAACCTGCCATCGCTCGGCCAACTGGTGCACTTTATTGCCGCTGATCCCTCGATTATAAATGCTCAGATTTGCATCCGGATAATCCACCAGCAATTCAGCCCCCGCCAACCATGCATAACCGGAGCCTAATCCTGCCTGGAGATTCGGTTTGGAAGCAGTTTCACGACTCCGTCCCGCATCTGTGATGGAATCTCCTTGGAATAGAACAACATCGTTGGCCGCCAACAAACCTCCCAGCTTGCTGCCTTTCACTTGTTTTCCATAACTACTTGAGATTAATCCACCCGCCGCAAGGGTGATCGTAGAAGTTTTTAAAAACGAACGGCGCGTCACCTGATTGAATGAATTGGAGGTTGAATCTTCTGACATAGACATGGTTTACCGTTATTTGAATCAACCTACAACCTCCAACCCTAGGGTAGAAAAAAATCACCCGACAATCGTCGAAGGTTTCATCCCATGACCCCAGCTTTAGGGATCTAGAAACTCCCTAACTTTCAGGGCGATGTTCCCCTGCCTCATTAAAGATTCGCCCACCAGCATCGCCCGAGCCCCCGCCTTCGTTAACCGATCCACATCGGCTCGGGTATGGATACCACTCTCCGACACAAGCGTCCTACGGGGATCGGATAGAATGCGATCCGCCAATCGTTCGGTGGTGCCAATATCTACCTCAAACGATTTGAGATTACGATTGTTGACACCAATCAATTCAGCTCCAGCAGCCAAGGCTCGGTCGAGTTCCGATTCGTCATGTACCTCCACTAATACGACTAAACCGCAGCTTCGAGCCACTTGCGAAAAGTCCCTCAATTGTTGATCCGACAATATAGCAACGATCAACAAAATCGCGTCCGCGCCCCATTCAATGGATTCCAAAATCTGACGTTGACTGATGATGAAGTCCTTGCGCAACAAAGGAAGACGCACCACATCTCGAATCTGTTGTAAATATCGGAGAGAACCTTGGAAGAATTTTTCATCAGTCAGAACTGACAAGCAACTGGCTCCCGCTGCCTCATACTCTTTGGCAATACGCACCGGGTCAAAATCAGGACAAATAACCCCAGCGGAAGGAGAAGCCTTTTTCACCTCTGCAATCAGCCCGATTCGACCATTGGACGGATTCCGTAATGGAGATAGAAAATCTCGACGAGGACCAAAAGCACTGACTGCCCATCGCAAATGTTCTGAGGCAGAAGGGCGCGGTACGAGTGCCTCCACCTCGATCCGCTTTTGATCCACAATCGTATCTAGGATGTTCATTTATATTTCACTGCGGTTTGCCTTCTAATCTGAGTCCTCATCATCCTTCAACTCCACCATCCGCTTCATTGGGCCACCGGCACGCAACCAAGCATTTACAAAATCATCCAAATCTCCATCCATCACCCCTTGGACGTCGCTCGTTTGCACGCCTGTTCGCAGGTCTTTAACCATGCGATAGGGTTGGAAAACGTAGCTGCGAATTTGATTTCCCCAAGAAACACTACCCTTTTCCCCATAAAATCGCTCCATCTCAGCCTTTTGAGCGTCCAGCCTTTGTGCATAAATTCGCGACAACAACAACTTCATTGCCGCCGCTCGGTTTTGATGTTGAGAGCGTTGACTTTGGGAGGCCACCACCAATCCCGAGGGTAGATGCGTGATACGGACTGCCGTTTCCACCTTGTTCACATTCTGCCCCCCCTTCCCTCCTGAACGGAAGGTATCCACCTGAAACTCGTTCGGTGGTATGTTGAGGTCATTGTCAATTTCCTCGATTTCTGCAATCGCATCCACGCTTGCAAAACTGGTGTGGCGACGTTTGTTGGAATCAAAAGGTGAAATCCTTACCAACCGATGCACTCCGCGCTCTGCTTTGCAATAACCATACGCATTATCCCCCGTAATGAGCATCGTGACACTCTTGATACCGGCAGTTTCACCGGCCAGAGCGTCATTGATCTCGACCTCCCATCCTCGCCGTTCAGCCCATCTTTGGTACATTCGGAAAAGCATGTTTGCCCAGTCACAAGACTCAGTGCCGCCTGCTCCGGCATTGATACTCAGGATGCAGTTGCGCTTATCATGGGCTCCCTTCAGAAATGCCCTGAGTTCGATGTTATCCAATACCCTTGAAAAACCCAGGAGATCACGTTGCATCTCCACCTCCAAACGAACCTGCTCAGTCTCGGGCTCAGACTCTCCCAATTCCACCATCACTCTGAAATCGTCCAGCTTACGCTCCGACTCCAGCAAGGGTTCAATCTTTTTTCGGAGAGCTCCCGATTCATCAATCGCTTTCTGCGCTTGATTTTGGTTGTTCCAAAAATTATCGCCACCCATCAGGGCATCCAACTCAGCGAGACGTTTTTGTGCGCTAGCAACGTCAAAGAAACCTCCGTAAATGAATCAGCTTGTCGCTCGCGGTGGCTATTTGGGCTTTGATGGGGTCGAACATAATTTCTGGATAGTCAAATTGGCAGGGTGCCCCTGCGACTGCAAGATGTAACCAACTCCCTTAAAATCTAAAAGAATGAATCAGCATACAAATAAAACGAGGCAAGCCTAGGAGCCTGCCTCGTCGTTCAAAAAAACAAAAATGATCCAATTAGGTCGTTCGGGGACGACGATCATTACGGCGATCACCACCGCGTTCAGCACGCGCAGGAGCAGGTGCTTCGACTGGTTTGGGAGCTTGTGGAGTGCTGCTCTCGACGCGAACCTTAAGTTTAACATTCACATCCGCATGTAATTTTATTTCAACTTCGGTCTCCCCCAAAGTTTTGATCGGCAGTGGCAAATGAATCTTACGCTTGTCCAAATGCGCTTCGTATTGCTTCTCCAACTCTTCGGCAATATTGGCTGCAGTGACAGAACCAAACATTTTTCCGTCGTCACCTGTCTTAACGGTGATCAACAAGGTGAGCTTCGTCAGGGCAGCACCCAATTCGCTCATGGAATGCAGCTCTTTGCTCTCGCGTTCGGCGCGGCGTTGTTTGAGAGAGTCCAAGCGACGTTTGTTGGATCCGGTCAAACTGACAGCCAAACCTTGCGGTAACAAATAGTTGCGTGCGTAACCTGCCGCCACTTTGACTTGGTCAGATTCGCCACCGAGGTGGGGTACGAACTGGGTTAGAATAACTTCTGTCTTAGCCATGATATTTTCTGATTAAAAATTAAATTCTATCTAAATTACTCCGTTCAAAACGGGACATCATCCTCTTCCGGTGGCAGATTCTGTGATCCGGAACCGCCAGAGTTTGAACCTGCGGGAGGTTTCGCACTATAAGGAGGTCTTGCGGCGGACGGTGCAGCCGCATTAAATCCACTGTCTCCCCCTTCTGATTCGCCCGATCGCCCCTGTCCATCACCAAGGAATTGAAAGCTCTCGAGAACAACTCCCATTTTATGACGCTTTTCCTTGGTGTTTTTGTCTTCCCAACTGTCTTGTTTGAGTCGACCCTCGACAAGCAATGGTCGCCCCTTTTTCATATACTGAGCGATCACTTCCGCTTGTTTACCCCAAGCATCGACATCAATAAAAGTGACTTCCTCCTTGGTCTCATTGGTCTCCGGATCGCGCCAAGAACGATTCACTGCCAATCCTAGGCGTGCTACAGCGGTTCCTTTAGGGGTATACCGTAGCTCTGGATCCCTAGTAAGGTTTCCAACCAAGATCACTCTATTATAACCACGCATAAACCAACTCGCTTAAGCAACGACAGGCTTCGGAGCCGCTGCCAAGGTAAACATCACACGGAAAACATCTGGATTCAATCCAAAACGAACGCGCAATGTATTCAAAATTTTTCCGTCTGCTTCAAAAATCACGTTGGCATAAAACCCAGAGGTGAACCGCTTGTCAGCAATGCGGGAAAAGGGTCGCTTTTCCATTTTCTGAATGGTGTCAACCTTACCACCAGCCGTAGCGATTTCAGCGGAGACTTTATCAATCATCTCCTTGATTCCTTCTTCTTTACCCGCTGTGTTAAATATAAACAATCCTTCGTATTTATTCACTCTCTATCCTTTGGCATCGGAGCGCCAATCGCTCCGTTAAATTGATTCATTGCTCGTTGGATTCCGGAATGCATCCAGCACTCCAACTGATCCACCGCCCTGTCTAAAACCTGATCTAATAACCGTTTTTCGTTATCCGAAAATTTTCCAAGAACGTAATTACTGATCTCACGTTCGCTCTTTTCCAAACGACCGATCCCGATTTTCTGTCGGGCATACTCTTTTAAACCCAGTCGCAACTGCACCGACTCCAATCCATGATGCCCACCGCTACTCCCCTCGGCTCGTAGCCGTAAATGCCCCAATGGCAGATCCGCATCATCCGCGACGATCAACAATTGGTTTATACCAACTCGGTAATAATCCACCAACCGCCCCACCGCGTCGCCACTCAAATTCATAAAGGTCATTGGCTGACTCAACCAGACTTTATGTCCTGAAAAATCCAAACGCGCAACTCGCGATTGCATCTTCCTATCCTTGCTCCAAACGCATCCATGACGTTTGGAAACTCGTTCCAAAACTAGAAAACCAGCATTATGCCGTGTTTCCTCATATTCCACCCCAGGATTTCCCAAGCCGACAATTAAGTAAACTGGGTCCATTCATCCTTGATGGAATTCCACACCCTCCGATTCTCAGAGGGTGTGGGGTCTATAAATTACTTCTTCTTAGCAGCGGGCTTTTTATCCCCTCCTGCAGCTTTTTTGTCACCACCGGCAGGTGCCGCAGCATCCTTTTTCTCCTTGATCATTTCCGGTTGAACTGTCCCACCGGCCGCGTCGGTAGCTGCTGTTTCCGCAGCTTCAGTCAACGGCGCGGCCACAGAGACCACCGTAAGCTTCTTATCGCCAAGGATTTCCACACCATCCGGAGGTTTGATATCACCCAGGTGAATGGAGGTTCCGACTTCGAGGTGGGTCACATCGAGCACCAGAGCTTCGGGTAAATTTCGGGGTAGGCAACGGACTTTTATACGGAATAACACGTGTTCGAGTGTTCCGCCGGCTGTTCTTACTCCGAGGGGCTCACCTGTTGTCTCCACAGGCACTTGAATCGTGACTGTTTCGTTTTCTGCCACCTCATGAAGGTCCACATGCAACACATGAGCAGAAAGGGGATGGTGCTGGACTTCTTGCACCAAAGCTAGACGTTGACTTTTGGAACTGCCTTCGACAGTAAGGTCAACGAGAATGTTTTCGGAGACAGCCCCGTGAATGAGGGTATCCAGATCACGGCTGACCAATTCAATATTTTCAGGAGCATTGAGGCGTCCGTATATGACCGCAGGAATGCGACCCGCAGCACGCAACACTTTGACACCACTGCGACGAGTCGCAGTGCGAGGATAAGCCGTCATCGGAACAGTTTTCATCTTAACTCAATTTACAATTCACCGAGTCAGCCCTTGGCTATTCGCTTTTCACACAAAAGCAAACGCGCTTGGGAGCCGCTCAAACTTTATCTACGGGCTCTTAACTTGTACGCCCGCCTTTAAATTCAAACAGCGAAGTGACCGACGAATTGCTATGAATCCGTTTGATGGCTTCGCCCAACAGACCAGCGACTGATAACGTGGTTATATTCACCCCATCAATCGCAGGGCGCAGAACCGTATCAGTTGTTATTAATTCGTCAATACAAGATTTTTGTAATCGCTGGATTCCTAAATCATTCAGTATCGCATGAGAAACACAGGCGATTATTTTCTTAGCCCCTTTAGCACGCAACAACGTCGCTGCCGAGGTCAGTGTGCCTGCTGTCTCGGTCAGGTCATCAACCAGCAGCACAGTTTTGCCACGAATCTGGCCGATCACTGTCATGGATTCGATCTCTGTCGCACTTTTGCGTCGCTTCGCAACGATGGCCAAACCAGCTCCCAAAAATTGCGAATAGGCGTGCGCCATTTTCAACCCGCCCACATCAGGGCTTACCACCACTAAGTTCTTAAAATTTTTGGTCTTAAGGTATTCGAACATTACGGGTGAAGCATAAAGATGATCCACCGGAATATCAAAGAAGCCTTGAATTTGCTGAGCATGCAAATCCATGGTGAGCACTCTATTTGCTCCTGCGGCTACTAATAGATTAGCCACCAATTTCGCCGTGATCGGCACCCGCGGCTGGTCTTTGCGATCCTGGCGGGCATATCCATAAAAAGGGATGACCGTGGTGATCCGCATGGCACTGGCTCGGCGCAACGCATCCATCATGATGAACATTTCCATCAAATGGTGATTTGTTGGGGGGCTAGTTGATTGGACAACGTAAACGTCCTGTCCGCGGACATTTTCCTCGATTTTGACAAATGTCTCTCCGTCCGGAAAGGAACTGACGGTGCATTTTCCTAATTCTATACCGATGTATTGTGCGATCGAATTAGCCAGGGGTTGATTCGATGTCCCTGTAAAAATTTTCACGTTGATTTAAACTCGCAAACTTCAGTCTGACTCGACTCTGAAAAAACAAGAACCACCCGTTATGGTGGCACTGTTGACGTGCAACTTTATCAAACACCGAGTCAGCAGCAAGAAAATACACCCACCCGTATAAGCCTTCTAATCATGGGTGAAACCAAGGAACAAAGCCTCTTTGCGGTGTCACGCAATTGTTTCTATTGCGTCATCTTTTTGCTACTGGGATCAAATAATTTTGGGCCATGCAAAAATACTTGCCTGAGTTCCGAAAAGATAAACCTCCAATAATTCACGCCCATTCCGTCACCATAACTGGGGATATACCAAACGCAGAGTTTTCAGTCAGGATGGTTCAAATCTTATATTAAACCAACTCTAGGACGTCCCCCAACCGGCGCACCAACCCAATTATATTTTGACCGCAACCCATCATTATTTTATCAGGAAAAACCGCGGGTTCACCCTGATTGAACTGCTCGTTGTCATAGCCATTATCGCAATTTTAGCGGGAATGCTCCTTCCTGCCCTATCCAAAGCCAAAGAAAAAAGTCGATCCTCGAAGTGCATCGGGAATCTGCGCCAAATTTCCATTGGAACAACGATGTATGCGGATGATAACAACGATTATTTTTTCTTCCGCGGTGGAATGTCTCAACCCGAGATTCCGAATAATGGTCGTTGGACATTGAACCCACAATCCGACAAAATGCTGAGCGTGAACGATTCGTTGGCTTATTGGGGGATCGGATACATCAAATATTTCGGTGGCACCAAGCAGGTGTATCGTTGTCCCAGTGCCAAGCATGTCGATGAATGGCGGGAAACAGGATTAACTTTTCCTGCAGAATTCTGGCTCAACTCAACTTACGGGATGAATCAATTTATCCTGCTACCCTATAAGCCTTCGTTACGTGCTCCCATCAAAATCAGCCAGTTGGATAGTCCGGGCACCACCATTTTCGCTCAAGATGCCGCCGAACAAAAAATGGAAGGTCCGGATGATACCTTGGGACTATTTCCCGGTTCTGCAGAATGTTTAACCCAATGGAAATACGATCTCGCAGGGTTTTATCCTGAACGCAAAATGGAATACGAATGGTTCCGCCATCCGAATTGCAACACGCTTTGGGTTCAAGGCAACGTTTCCTCAATTAAATACACAAAAAAGGGAGTCGATTACCGTTGGTATACCGGAGAAGTCCCCTTGGTGGCGCCTCGTTTCTAAAATAATCACGTGAAATTAACCAAATTTAATTTTTTATTGTCTCTGTTTGCTTTGATGTTTTGCTTGGTGGCTTGCGGTAAATCGGGTGCACCCACTGCGCTTGCTGATGATCAAATAGGTGATGCATTGACAAAGGCTTTTGAAAAATCTCCCGCAGCCACCAAAAGCCTCATCCAAGAGGTCATCGCCCTGTTTGTAAAAAAGGAATACATGGGTGCTTCTGGCGTAATTACCGCTGTCCTAGGCCAACCTACCCTGACGGAATTGCAACGTGCAACCGCCACAATGACCCAAATGAATTTGAACGAAAAGATGAGGACGGCCGTAGCAAAGGGTGACGACGCCGCTGCTGAAGTTCAAAAAATTCAGATGCTAACCAAGTAGCTTTTGAAGCGTTAGTTCAATGTAAACAACCGACCACAACATAAAATGACAACCATCCGAAAACGTCTCGGAGGCTCCGCTGCATTGCTTTTAGCAACAGCCTGCCTCACCAACGCTCAGATCGTGCCAATCCCTGCTGGATTCGCTCTTCCTAAAGCCACGCTCGACACAACTGCCCCCGGTTTTGTTGTTCGTTTGCTACAAGCAAACATGGGTTCTGGGGAACTTCCCAATTTGTTGAGTCGCACGGAAGCGCAACTCGCAGGATTGCTGATCGATCCAGCCACAGGAGTCGCCTATGCGAATGACGCTGATCTTTCGCTATTTGAACTCAATCTCGACGGCTCATTTAATGAAACCGTCGCAATTGATTACGGAGGTGCCGGAGCCATTCCCTTCCCCGGAATACCAGGGATCAATGGAGCTGTGCAAAACATCGCGATGGAAGCGTTGACCTTCCTCGATTTGGAAGCTGGAACCTATTCTATGGTTGTTAATAGCGATGACGGCTTCCGTGTTTCTGTCGGCAGTGATTCACGCGACAAGCTGAATTCCATTAATTTGGGAGCGTATGACGGGGGTCGTGGAGCAGGAGACACAGCATTCCAATTCTCCGTCGCCCAAGCCGGAGCCTATTCGTTCAGACTGATTTATGAACAAGGCGGCGGTAATTACAGCGTGTCTTGGTTTGGAGCCAATACAAACGCCCCAGATACCCGAATCCTTGTGAATGCCGAAGGGGTTGAAGGTGGGATCAAAGCCTACCGCAAACTCACGACCGCACTTCCTGCTCATGTGGATTTCGTTTCACCCAGTCCAGGGGCGGAACAAGTTTCACCTGGAGTGAAAATCTCTGCTCGAATTAAAGATGGTTCGACCAGCAAAGTTACGGTCGGTTCCGTCAAACTTTATTTGGATCACTCTCTTGTGAGTGGAACCGTCACCAGCGACGCCAACGGAACAACGATTTCGTATGATCCGCCGGGTTTGTTGAAAGTGCTCACCAAGCATACCGTTGGATTGATTTTCAGCGACAACGCAACACCCCCCAATGTCCGAAGCAACTCGTGGGTCTTTACTGTTTCCAACAATGGCAATGTCGCTTTGCCTACGCCGATTTATTACGAAAATTTTGAGTCGATCGAAGAAACATCCCTACCTGAAGGTTGGACTGTTCAAAACTTCACAACAGGGGCCTCCGGCGAATATGATTTGGACAATCCCGGCTCAGATTCATATCTCGATTGGGTAACGATTACCACGGAACGGGTACTCGCCATTGGAACCAGTGGACGCTGGGAAGGAACGCGTCGCACCGCCCATCCTGAAATGTTTGTCAACGACATCCCGATTTCCGGTATCGCTTCAAACAAATTTATCTATGCGGAATCCGATACTCGCGGTGGCAGCCAAATCCAGTATTTATTTACGAAGGATTACGATTTAACAGGGAAAACCGACCTTTTTGTCGCCTATTACTCCATGTATGAACAAAATCAGGATAGCATCGGGAGTGTTGAGTATTCGATCGATGGTGGCACCAGTTGGTTGCCGATTGTTTACATGATCGATGTTCCAGACATCGTTCTCGCTGCGGATGGCACCAAGGATGCAGTGGCGACCTTTACGAAAGTAAACGGGGACACGGCAATCAATCCGATTGATGAATCGTTGCCTAGGACTTTTGGAGCATTCATTGGAGCAGCCAAAGACACTTGGGCCAATCTCGGCCCCTATATCAGCGGGCGATTGAATGATAATTACACGGAGAGCAAACGCGTCGAATTGTTCCCTATATCCAAGGCAAACAACCAAAAGACGGTGCGATTCCGTTTTGCACAGGCCGGCACAGGAAGTTGGTATTTCGGCTTCGACAATTTTGGAATATACAGTATTTCCACCCCAATTTTGGTGGCTCCATTAATCACGAGCATCACTGCCAACAGCGTTTTGGTTAAGGGTGAAGCTTTGAATCTAAAAGCTACCGTCACGGGTTCAGAGCCCCTGACCTACCAGTGGATGTTGAATGGTGTGGATATCGCTGGCGCAACCACGAATACTTACAACGTTGCAGCAATCTCAGCTGCTGATGCTGGCAAATATACTGTAACGATCCGCAATGAAAAGGGTGCCGCTTCATCGGATATCACCGTCACCGTCATCGAAGGAGATGCCGACTTTAAGAAAGGTCTGGTCGCTCACCTTAAGTTTGATGACACACTCACCGACTCCTCGGGACGAAACAATGGTGGAACCGCAGTTGGCACCATTAATTATGTTCCAGGAAAACTCGGTGGAAAAGCCGCACAATATAAATCCATAAAAGACGGGTCTTCATTTAATTACATTACTTTGGGAACCCCTGCAGATCTCGACTTCGGTTTGGATGTCGATTTCACCATCGCCTTCTGGGGCAAGTTAGTGACTTGGACTGGAGATCCATCCTTCATCGGTAATAAAGATTGGAACAGCGGAAGCAACCCCGGTTATGTCCTAGCGAGTGACGGTGACGGCCGAATTCAATGGAATATCGCTGGAACCGCAGCCGGAATCAAAGGCGATCGCAAGGATTATGATGGTCCTGCTGGAACCTTTTCCGACCTCGGTTGGCACCATGTCGCGGTTAGCTTCACAAGAGCCGGAACCGCCGACACCTACGTGGATGGGACTTTGCGTGATAGCCGTGCCATCAGCACTCCTCCGAATAACCTTTCCACTCCCGCAGGAAAAGCCACCAACATCGGTCAAGATGGAACGGGCTCCTACACGGACGGCGGC
>CAMBHS010000085.1 GCA_945867235.1 Akkermansia muciniphila | reverse complement strand
AATCCCGATAAGGCCATGCATTAGGTCGGAGTTTATCTTTATCGTATCCATGCGTCTCACCAAAATGAACCACATCAAGCCAGTGCCGAGCCCATCTTTCCCCAAAATGGGGTGAGACCAAATAACGCTCTACAAGCCTGTCATAGGCTTGTGGATCCGGATCCGATAAGAAAGATTCCACCTCCTCAGGAGTGGGAGGAAGCCCAAGCAGATCAAGTTTAAGGCGTCTGATTAATGTCAAGCGCGAGGCCTCCATCGAGAATCGCAATCCGTGTTTCGCCAAGTTGGAGCTGAGAAAGGTATCGACTGGATTCTTATTCCGAGAATCCACATTCGCTGGCAACGCTGGTTTGATCAATGGTTGGAAGGACCACCAATTCGTTTGATCATTTGCATGCAGATTGGGGATAAGGAGCTTTGATAACACCACCCCGATGCCAACCCAGGCTAGAATCCTCCCTATCAAACATCGACGTCCCAATGCGGCAAATCCATCAGGCTCAAAATTCTTGATAAAAACGCGAAGATTCACGGTTCGAATAGACTGTTCCCCCGTTTGTACCATTCAATGGACACGGCGTAAACAACCTAGACGGGGGACTTTCATTCCATCATTTCGTTTGCCAATCTCACATTGAACCGTTGATTATAGAAATACACATTTTGCCATATTCCATGATCCATCTGAGAGAATTAAACTCATCCCAATGCCGAAATCCGGTAATGATTGACGACGGTGGAACAAATCGGTAATGACCCGTCGCAAATGATGTCACACAATTTTACTGGTCTCGTCGAATTCACTCCAGGTTTTGCCCCAAGACCTGCAATCACCCATGCGCTTTTTGATTTCGATGGCACGCTTTCCCTGATTCGCGAAGGCTGGCCTGCGGTGATGTTGGGAATGTTCGAAGAAGTTCTACCACAAATACCCACTGACACTGAAGAGAACCGCCGCACCATGCTTTATGACGACATGATGCGCCTCAATGGCAAACAAACCATTTACCAAATGATACAGTTGGCGGATCGGGTGAAAGAACGAGGCGGCAAGCCCGAAGAACCGCTGGTTTACAAGCATGAATATCTTCGGCGTCTCGGTTTAAAAATTCAGGCACGCCTTGATGGATTGGCTGATGGCACAATTCCCGCGAGTGATTACCTTTTGTATGGTTCCATTGCACTTTTAGAAAATTTGCAACGTCGTGGAATTCAACTCTATTTAGCGAGCGGAACGGATGAAGTTTTTGTAAAAAACGAAGCAGGACTGTTGGGGTTGAATCGTTTTTTTGAGTCACGAATTTACGGGGCGCAGGATAATTATAAATCTTTCTCCAAAAAGATGGTGATCGATCGGTTATTGAGCGAACACGCAATTCCTGGAAGCCAGTTGATTGCTTTCGGTGACGGCTATGTGGAGCTTCAAAACACAAAGGAGGTGGGCGGATTGGCCATGGCCGTCGCATCCGACGAAGCGCACAATGGAAGAGGCCTTATCGACTCTTGGAAACGCGACCGATTGCTTTCGGTTGGTGCCGATATTGTGATTCCTGATTACCGGGATGAGGCTCCCCTGTTGCGATTGATATTTGGTAGGTAATCCTATGTATCCGCAGCCGCTTGATCTATCCAAACTGAAGGTCTTTCCACTCGCGGATCGTCGTAGCCTGACCCGGGTTGAGGATATTCTGGTTGATCCAGATAGCACCCCTGCCCCACTTTCCTCTCAAATCTTGGACAGGGTGGCTGATTGTGCCGCCAATATTCGAGCCGCTCGAAAACGTCAGTCCACCGTCATGCTTATTTATGGCGCGCACTTGCTTCGCAATGGTGCCGCCTTGATTTTGGATCGCCTGATGGAAGCCGGTTGGTTAAACCACCTCGCCACGAACGGAGCAGGCACGATCCACGACTGGGAATACGCTTGGCTCGGTCGTTCTACTGAAAGCGTGGAACAAAACGTACTCACCGGTTCATTTGGAACATGGAATGAAACTGGATTGAACATTCACTTGGCACTGCTCGCCGGTGGCCTCAGACATCAAGGTTATGGGGGTGCGCTCGGTCAGTTTATTTCTGAGGACGGGTGCACATTCCCGACTACCGAAAAATTGTGGGCAGATATCCAAGCTAATCCCCAGGATCGACTCAATCCGGCACGGATGGATTTGATTGGCATGCAACACGAGCATCGATTGCCACAACAGAAGGTGATCGTTCAACACGCTTGGAAACACGCTTCCATTCTGGCAAATGCATGGCGACATCAAGTTGCTATGACCGTTCATCCAGGGATTGGATACGATATTATCGCAAACCATCCTGTGTTTAATGGATCGATCATTGGACGTGCCGCAACGCGCGACTTTGAAGTTTTTGGTGGATCCGTGGAAAAACTGGACGGTGGAGTTGTGCTGTCTGTGGGGTCTGCAATTATGGGGCCACAGGTATTCGAAAAAAGTTTAAGTTGCGTTAATAATATCCGGATTCAAGCGGACAAACAAATTGTGCAGGACCATTCCATTTGCGTGGTTGATCTTCAGGATGGGGGAGGCTGGGATTGGAGTCAGGGCGAACCTCCAAAAACGAATCCGGCTTATTACCTTCGCTTTTGTAAAAGTTACTACCGCATGGGCGGTTCGATGCAATATCTTCAAGCGGACAACCTTGCTTTTATTCACCACCTTTATCACTTCCTGAGTAAACCGTGAACATCACCCGCTTCAAAGATTTGGAACATCGCTACGCCGATCTCAAGATGGGTGTGGTCGGTGATTTTTGTCTCGATCGCTATTTTGAAATCGATCCAACTCGAACCGAACTCAGCCTCGAAACCGACCTTCCCGTTCACAATGTGGCGTCCGTCCGGTGTCAACCCGGAGCAGCTGGGACGATCCTCAATAATCTATGCGCATTGGGTATTGGTTCTTTGTATCCCATAGGAGTTTCAGGTTCTGATGGGGAAGGTTACGAACTACGTAAGGTGCTTTCACAGCGTCCAGGGGTGTCCCTAGATTATTTCGTTACAGCCCAAGACAGAAATACTTTTACTTACTCGAAACCACTTTTAATGCATCAAGGGCGGCCCCCTGAAGAACTCAGCCGACTCGATTTCAAGAATTGGACACCGACCCCAGAAGCATTACAAAAGACCATCGCGGACGCAGTCACCAACCTTGCTCCTCAAGTTGATGCAATGATCCTTCTGGATCAGGTTGACCTTGCTGATACGGGTGTAATTTCTCCCATGGTATTGAAAGCCATTGCATCAGCGATCGAGAAATATCCACATCTCGTGATTCTTGCGGACAGTCGTCGATCGCTTCGAGGATACCCTCGTGTTGGCTTCAAGATGAATCGTGCGGAAATGGCTCGCACGGTCGGAATCCCGGAAAATTCGTCCGAGGAACTGATCAAAAAAGCGGCTGAAGAAATCGCCTCAGCACAAAATAATCCGGTCTTCATCACCCTAGCGGAGCATGGGCTTATTGGTGCGGCTCCGAATCAGCCCGCTAGCCATGTTCGTGCACTTCCCTTGCGAGGGGAAATTGACATTGTCGGTGCCGGTGATTCAGTGATGGCAAATCTTTGTGCAGCCCTAGCTTCTGGATCAACGGTTTTAGAAGCATTGGAACTTGCCGCAATCGCCTCCTCGCTGGTAATTCACCAACTAGGAACAACCGGAACGGCAACAATGCCGCAAATTTTAGATCTCGGCCAATCATCGGGGCTGATCTCCAAATAGTTTCAGATTTGTAGCACGTCAGAAAGATTTCCATCCCTATTCACAGTAATCTAAAAACGACTGAATGAATTGCCTTCGTATTTGCCTCAGGAAAAACACTGGCGTATGGGGTGTCCTTTTTCTTGGATTATCCCTCCTATTGTCTGCATGTATTACACCGTTCCCGATATCGAAAACCCAACCTCCAAGTAATTCTCCGTTGGAACGGTTCGACTTTACTCAGCCGCAAATGGGGTTGCCATTTCGATTGCAGTTCTATGCCCCGGATTCCGAAACCGCAACTGTCGCGGCGAATGCTGCCTACGAACGAGTCAGGCAACTCAACCAAATCCTGTCGGATTACGAAACGGATAGTGAATTAAATCAACTGTCACGCACCGCAGGACAGAATCGGGATATCAGGGTGAGTGATGATTTATGGAAGGTTCTGGCGATGGCCCAGCGACGAGCCCACGA
Organism: Akkermansia muciniphila; assembly: GCA_945867235.1. GTDB lineage: Bacteria > Verrucomicrobiota > Verrucomicrobiia > Limisphaerales > SXQI01 > SXQI01. Next base: position 7,746 of record CAMBHS010000085.1, on the reverse strand, counting down.
AAGCGATGGATCGTTCGATATTTCAGTCGGCCCGCTCGTCACTCTTTGGCGAAAAGCACGTCGGGAACATCAACTACCCCCTCTAGCCCTCATCAACTCCGGGCTTGGTCGAGTGGGGTTTCGTCACATAATTCTCAAGCCTGAATCTCAAAGCGTAAGGCTATTGATTCCTCATATGCATTTGGACTTGGGCGGAATCGCCAAAGGGTATGCCTTGGACGAAGCACTTTCCATATTGCGCCGACATGGGATCACCCGGGCTCTGGTCACGGGCAGCGGAGATATGGCCATCGGCGATTCCCCACCTGGAAAATCGGGTTGGAGGATTGAGATTCCGCCTCATGATTCCCAAACAAATACTCCTTCCAGTTTCATTCATTTGAAAAACTGCGGATTTGCCACCTCGGGGGACACTGTTCAACGCTTGGAGATTAACGGAATTCGTTACTCTCACATCCTAAATCCGAAAACTGGTCTGGGCCTGACCAATCACAGTGCCGTTTGGGTGGTCGCCAAGGATGGAATGACAGCTGATTCTTTTTCCACGATGATCAGCGTCATCGGAGGGTTCCGCTCCCTCGAACTCATGGCTAAGCATTACCCAAAAGTCAGTTATCGTATCCTAAGCCACAATAAGAATTGTTTGGAGGAGTATATTTCTCCCAAGTTTCCACAGTTGCAAAGCCACTGAATTCGAAAGCAGGATACAAAAAAAGGTTAGTGTGCTGATAAAAGCACACTTGTCATCACCAGGAGGTTCAAGTAACTTCACACATAATCCATTGAGTACCAATTTTTCCACGCCCTAACCCTTTTTGAATCATGCGAACAAATTTCAAGGTTTCTCATTCGAATGCTCGATCAAATCGCAACGGATTCACTCTGATCGAACTTTTGGTGGTCATTGCCATCATCGCAATTCTCGCTGGCATGCTATTGCCTGCAATGGCAAAAGCGAAAGCCAAGGCCCATGGCATTCTTTGCATGGGAAACAGTAAACAGTTGATGATTGCTTGGAAGCTGTACAATTTGGACAATAATGACAAACTGGTTTCTTCATTGTCCCAAGGAAATCGCCCCGTCTGGATTGAAGGGGGCGTGAGTTTTCCCGGTGGATCTGACAATACGAACCTCACCTTTGTGTCCAGAGGTCCATTGTTTGCTTACGGGGGAAAGTCCTATTCCATCTATAAATGCCCTGCGGATAAGGCGGCCACTGGGAAGTTAGCCAAGAACAATTACACCCCTCGAATTCGCAGTATTTCGATGAGCCAAGTCTTTGATTTTGGAGGTTGGTTGCCCTCGCCACCCTACCGAACTTACGACAAGGACAGTGGAATTGTTGCCCCAGCAAAAACATGGGTGTTTATTGACGAACACCCGGACAGCATTAACGACGCCGCGTGTGCGGTGCAAATTGTAGAACCCACCGCGACATCTGGAAGCATCATCGATTTTCCAGCAAGCTACCACAACGGGGCTTGCGGTTTTTCATTTGCGGATGGCCACTCCGAGATTCACCGTTGGAAGGGTAATAAAATCAGAGCAGCGGCTAAATACAACGGATCTTTAGCCTTAAATGTTCCCGCCGGCGATTCATTGAATGACGTCAAGTGGTGGTCTGAGAATACAACGGTAAAAATAAAATAATAAATCCAAGGGCTGATCGGAATGCCAATATCTGGAGTTGAATTTGCAGCAAAAAAGTTTTGCAGGTTGCTGCGCGATAGCCTTAAATGGCGTCACGTCAATTTTAAACCTAACAACACCTATGCGACCGCTACATCGTCAGGCTCCTAATCATCCACGGATACCCATTGGGGGGTTCACACTTATAGAACTTCTGGTGGTCATCGCGATTATTGCCATTCTCGCCGGCATGTTGTTACCCGCCTTGAGTAAGGCGAAAACAAAGGCCCAAGGAATCAATTGCCTAAACAATGGCAAACAGATGATGTTGGCTTTCAAACTGTATGCAACGGATTACAACGATTTTTACCCACCCAATCCCGATGACGGAAATTCCAACGACGACGGTAACTGGGTCAGCGGTTCGATGACCGATCAAAACGCTTCCACGAATAATTTATTTCTCAGCAATCCCAAGAAGGCAAAGCTCGCACCATACACGGGTTCGAATGTCAAAATTTACAAGTGTCCAGCGGATAGCAAACCATGGAGCTTTGGTGCCACAAAATTGATCCGAAACCGGAGCTTTTCGATGAGCCAAGCTGTCGGGACAGACTCGCGGATTCCACGCGGAAGAACTGCAGTAGCCGGTCCTTGGTTGGATGGCAATCACGGCCATGCCTTAAACCAAACGTTCCTCACCTACGGCAAAGATGCTGATCTTACGGCTCCCTCCCCTTCGATGATATTTGTCTTCGTTGACGAGGATCCCTATAGCATCAACGATGGCGGTATTGGTACGATCGGACCTGGGGTCGCATTAAAGTGGGTCGATATTCCGGCGTCATTTCATAATAAAGCTTGTGGATTTGCGTTCATGGATGGGCACTCGGAAATTAAAAAGTGGACCGATAACCGTTCCCTCATTATTAAAGGTGCGTTCCCATCGGCAAGTCAGACATCTCCAACTCCCAACAAGGACATAATCTGGTTGTCTGAGCGTTCAACCGCACGAAAAAAATAATCAAAAACTAGACTACAGTTTCCTACCGCATTGGTTTAAACCAATGCGGTTTTTTTGTTTAGTTTAACCACCATTGGATTTAAGGTTGGCGGGTGTTTTCTTTAATAAAAAAGGATCCGGCAAGTCGTGCTCGATTAGGGAGATTGACAACGGGTCACGGATCGATTGACACCCCGGTTTTCATGCCCGTAGGCACTCAGGCCTCTGTTAAAGCCTTGGATCCACGAGAATTGACCGACATGGGAACCCAGATTATTCTTGGGAACACCTATCATCTCAGTATTCGGCCGGGAATGGAAATCATTGGCCAAGCTGGGGGACTGCACCGGTTCATGAATTGGTCACTTCCTATTTTGACGGACAGCGGAGGGTTTCAAGTATTCAGCTTGGCAAAAATTCGCAAAGTTAAATCTCATGGAGTTGAATTCCGTTCGCATTTGGATGGCTCCCTGTTGTTTCTTGGACCGAAGGAAGCGATGGAAATTCAACGTTTACTCGGGTCTGACATCGCGATGGTGTTCGATGAATGCCCTCCTCACGATGCCCCAGCCAAGGAAATTCGAGCGGCCGTGGATCGCACCCTGCACTGGGCTGAGGAATGTCGGGCGCAACCGCGTGCCCCGGGCCAACAGGTGTTTGGAATTGTCCAAGGAGGCGGCAATCCTAAACTTCGCGAGGAATGCGCCCGAAAACTTGCTGCCATGGATTTTGACGGCTATGCGATTGGAGGAGTCAGCGTCGGAGAAACGGAACCGGAAATGATGAGTGCGGTGGAATATTCCGAACCCTTCCTGCCTGAAAATAAGGCTCGTTACGCGATGGGATTGGGAACTCCTGCTCAGTTGGTTGAGTTGGTCGCTCGCGGAGTCGATATGTTCGACTGCGTTCTCCCGACTCGTGTCGCCCGCAATGGAACGGCATTCACTTATAAAGGAACAATCAGCATCAAGGGGGGAGCCTACAAAGCGGACTTTCGCCCGATCGAAGAGGGTTGTCCTTGCTATGCCTGTAGAAATTTTACTCGTGCCTATTTACGGCACCTACTCAATGTAAATGAGATTCTCGGCTTGAGAATGTTGAGCGTCCACAACAGCCATATGTATTTACGCGTGATGCAAGATATACGCGACCACTTGGCGGCTGGAACCTTTGCTGAGTATCGCACCCAGTTTGCAGCCACATACATTCCGACTCAAAAAGTATTGGCCGGACGCAAGGCGAGCTTGAACCTGATACCGCCCTAATCCACTAGCCGACGCGTCAAGTCGCCATAAGCATCTATCCGGCGATCCCTTAAAAAGGGCCAGTGGGTTCGAGTGACATCCACTTTATCAAGATCGACTGGGACGATGAGTGTTTCTTCCTGCCCCACACTCGCTTTGGCAAGTATTTGCCCGGAGGTTCCCGCAACGAAACTTTGCCCCCAGAATTCAATGCCATCCCCTCCGATAGGTTGCTCAAGTCCTATTCGGTTTATCGAGGCAACGAAGCATCCGTTAGCAATGGCGTGACTGCGTTGGATAAGTTCCCACGCCCCGTGTTGGTGAATGCCGTGATCCTTCTTTTCGCCCGGATGCCATCCAATCGCTGTCGGAAAAAAAAGTATATCCGCGCCTTGCATCGCGGTTAAACGCGCCGCCTCAGGATACCATTGATCCCAGCAGATTAGAACACCTAAACGTCCATATTTGGTATCCCATGCTTTGAATCCAAGGTCTCCCGGTGTAAAATAAAACTTCTCATAGAAGAGGGGATCATCAGGAATATGCATTTTCCGATAGATTCCCAGTAATGACCCGTCTGCATCAATAATAACGGCGGTGTTGTGATAAAGACCCGCCGCCCGTTTTTCAAAAAGGGATGCGATGATCACAACGCCATATTTTTTGGCAATTTTTTGAATTTTCTCGGTTGTCGGACCGGGGATGGATTCCGCCAGCTTGAAATTGGCATGGTCCTCATTTTGACAAAAATAATAGGATCGAAATAATTCCTGTGTACAGATGATTTGTGCCCCACTTTTAGCCGCCGATACGACAGCGTCCAATGTGCGTTTCAAATTCTGGTCAGGGTCGCCACAGGCCTGCATTTGGAGCAGTCCGAGGTTGACGACGGAAGATTTTTTTTTCCCTTTCATGGAGCCCACTTTGGTTGCGCGACTTGAAATACGTTCGATCCGTCAGGAATTGCTGTCCTTCGATTCAAGAAATCCGTGTTTTTAGGGTTTTCTGTATTCACGATTCTGGGAACGAATCGATCGGGTGGTGGGCGATGAGGGACTCGAACCCCCGACCAACTGCGTGTAAAGCAGATGCGCTACCACTGCGCCAATCGCCCCATTCCGCAGCTACTGTAGAAGGCTCCTCGCGTTTGGAAAGATGAAATTGATACAGATTGATGGATCATTTATTTGCCGTTGCGTTCTCGATCCGCTCACGCACATGATTTGGAGGGTTAAAATATGAAACAGATTCTTAAAGTTGGAATTATCGGCGGTGGATTGATGGGGCGCGAGGCGGCCAGCGCATTCGGTCGATGGTTTGTTTTGGAAAATATGCCGGTCCAAGTAGAACTCACCGCAGTTTGCGATCTTCAAGACAAACTTTTAGAATGGTTTCGCCAGGTCCCAACCGTCAAACTATTGACCAAGGATCATCATCAACTGCTCGCTCGTGAAGATATTGATGTGGTTTACGTCGCTGTGCCTCACAATCTCCACGAATCAGTGTATCTCGACGTGCTGCGAGCCGGAAAAGATTTGCTCGCAGAAAAGCCATTTGGCATTGATCTCTCCGCAGCATTGCGGATCAGGGAAGCCATAGAGAAATCTGGGCGGTTCGTCCGGTGCAGTTCGGAATTTCCTTTTCTACCAGGCTGCCAGCGAGTCATTCAAGGAGTCAAAGAAGGCCGACTTGGGCGCGTGCTCGAAATTAGATCCGGCTTCTGGCATTCCAGCGACCTCGATCCCACAAAACCTGTGAATTGGAAGCGACAAGTGAAGACCTGTGGGGAAATCGGCGTTATGGGTGATCTTGGGATGCATACGGTTCACGTGCCATTTTCACTCGGTTGGTATCCAAATCGCGTTTTCGCGCAATTACAGAAAATTTATACGGAACGTCCCGATGGTAAAGGTGGTATGGCTCCATGCGATACTTGGGACAACGCGATGCTGCACACGGATGTGGAGATCGAAGGGCAAATTGTCCCGATGCGAGTCGAGACCAAACGACTTGCGCCTGGAGAAATGAACACTTGGTTCCTCGAAGTTTTGGGGACCGAAGGTGGATATCGTTACAGCACAAAGGATCCGAAAACGGTTTGGCAATTTGAACGTCGCAAGGATCAATTCTGGCAACGATTGGAAGTGGGACATCAAATGGCCTTTCCAACGATTACAGGTGGGATATTTGAAGCGGGTTTTCCGGATTGTTTTCTACAAATGTGGGCCGCCTATGCTGCCGAACGATCCGGTCATCTCAACGGGCTATTCGGTTGTGTCACCCCAGATCAAGCTGTGCGTAGCCATCAACTTTTTGCAGCGGCACTCGAATCGCACCAAAGAAAAACTGTGGTCTCTTTAGATACTTAGTTTGCGGAACCAAGTCCAAGGCCGATGTCAAAAAAGGACGCTAAAGTTGAAGCACTATTAGCTCATATCGACCCTATGGGTTGGGCTCTGGAATATGCTGGGTTTTTTGCGTGTTTCAATCGAGGAATGTATTATGAGGCACATGACGTATTGGAGTCCCATTGGCTCAAGGACAGAAATGGTCCTGATGGAGATTTTTACAAAGGATTGATCCAATTAGCTGGGGCTTTCGTCCATTTGAAAAAGCAACGACTCAAACCCGCAATGTCGTTGTTTAACTTATCTCAAAAGTATCTCGGTAAATATCCTGAGCAACACCAAGGACTAAATCGACATGAACTCTTCGGGTTGATTGATCAATGGCGCAAAGCACTGGAGTCTCATCCCAGGCAAAATCCACTGGATCATTTACCATCCCCAAGCCTAAAACCAATCAGATTGCCTCGTTAATACAGTCCATTGAATTTTCCCTTAATTCATATTGCGGACACAACGGAAACCCACATCGGCAGACGCATCCTCGGGCATAGCAAAACGTCGCCATGAATTGACTCCTAGGGGCAAATCAATGGGTGAGGTCAAAAATGAAGCTCCTCTCAACACTCTTTGTTGGCCGGTAATCGGTCCACGCGGATTAACTTTCGCAGAGTGTTGATAATAGTCCTGCCCATACCAATCCTCGCACCATTCGGCGACATTGCCTGCCATATCTAAAAGACCATACAAATTTCCGGAATAACTCCCCGATGGTTTAAGGGTGCTCTCGGAGGATTGTTTCAAATTTTCAATTTGATTGGTTTGTGGTCCAAAATGGTTCCCCCACGGCCATGCTTTTCGATCGAGAGAACCACGAGCGGCGTATTCCCATTCTGCTTCTGTGGGAAGCCGTTTTTCTGCCCATCGTGCATAAGCCACCGCATCAGCCCAACCGACCCAAGTTACCGGCCGATTCATCTGGGATTCGCGCAGTGCGGTTCGCCAAGTTGCCCCAGTGTTAGCTCCAGTCACTTGATGCTCACGCGTTGTGATGTATCCCGTGGCTTCGACAAATGCCTTAAATTGCCCCACAGTGACTTCCGTTTTATCCATCCAAAATCCATTCAAAGTGACTAGGTGCTGGGGTTGTTGATGAGCCGGACCATTGGTGGAACCCATATAAAAGCCGCTGCTGGGAATCCAAACCATACCGTTGGTTTCGCGCACAAGGAAGGTCTGCGGAACTGCATGACCCAAGCCGCTGGGTCTTGTATGTTTACGAGCCTGACGCTTTTCACTCAATGAAATCAGTTTGAACCCAACCACCAACCCGAGAACTAATACTATAAAAATGATGGCAATCTGCTTCGGCGTCACATGATGCGGGTTGTGGGTTGGTTGATCTTCCATTGTCCAAAGATAACCAATAAAAACTGAATTGCGTAGGATTTTCAGGTGCAAGAAATGCCACGGTTCCAATTCCAAACGGCGTTCAGACTCACCCAAATGGTTGATAAAAAAATAG
>CAMBHS010000084.1 GCA_945867235.1 Akkermansia muciniphila | reverse complement strand
GTGTTCAGGATGATAATCAACGCCGAAATACATAGGCTCGAAGGATTCTTATCGGAACCTAACCTAAGACCTTGCATTTGACAACTTACAAGTCGAAAAATGTGCAAATAATACAGATTCAGAGTTGAATTCTGGCTGAATTGATGTTTTCAAGTCTGGCTGTGGCGAGAATAGAAGGAGAAAGAGATGATCAAGTGCGTTTTCTGCTGGTGTGATCGGTCAACCATTGGAAATCGGTCGCGGGATTCGCAGGAATTGAGCCACCAACGCCACCTTTAATGGCTGGCCGAACCATGCCATTTTCACCGGTGACAACCCATTTTCGAACCTGAACGTGCCCGTCTGCAAACGAGAAGCTTGAAGCTCCCATGTGATAAGATGCGGGAACATTCCCCCAAGTTAACGAGTTGATCGTGTTCACAAAAAATCCATCGTTGATGGTATCGGGGTGTTCATCGATAAATACAAAACGCTGAGTGGGTGAATCGAGGTCAGACGACTTCAGGTATTGCTTATACTCAGGATTAAAACGATTGGTAAGCACTCCGGTATCACCGATCATGGCATTCATGGCCATGCTTCGATTCCGCGCACCGTTAGCCGCCATTGAACGATCTGCTGGACATTTAAAAATACCGACATTTCTTCCAGTGTAAGGAGCGATTTTATTATCGGTGAGGTAAGCGGTGTTCGTATTGTCGTCTGAGGAATTCCAATCCAGCACGTTATTGACCCAATTCTGACGCGTTTCTCGCGTTTCATCCCGTCCATGATTATTAATGAATCGCTCATGATCATCCGCATACATCATCCATGCGGTGTTCAGTTGCTTTTGGTTGGACATGCACAAAATCCCGTGAGCTTTCGATTTCGATTTACTCAGTGCAGGAAGAAGCATTCCTGCGAGAATTGCGATGATAGCGATCACCACCAACAACTCAATCAGAGTGAATGCGGCGCAAGGCTGACGAGGGGCGGGCTTAATAAATAGAACCATTTCTCTGGGAGGATCAAAAAATTAACCGATGATCTTTGAAATCACCTTCCCCCCCACATCTGTGAGTCGGAAATCGCGTCCCTGATACCGATAAGAAAGTTTCTCATGGTTCAAACCAAACAGGTGGAGCATGGTCGCATGGAAGTCGTTGACGTGTACAGGATCCTTGACCACATTCCAGCCAAGTTCATCAGTTTCTCCAATGATTTGCCCCCCTTTGACACCTCCACCAGCCATCCAAGTGGTGAAAGCAGAAGGATGATGATCCCTCCCAGTAACGCTAGAAAAACCTCGGCGATTCTCACCCAAGGGCGTGCGACCAAACTCAGTTCCCCACACCACCAATGTTGAATCTAGAAGTCCACGTTGTTTGAGATCTTTCAGCAGTGCGGTCAAAGGTTGATCCACCACGCGACAATTGAAAAGAAGGTCGTTTCCTAAATCGTTATGATGATCCCACGAGGCATGATGGATGCTGACAAATCGAACGCCACGCTCGATCATTCGCCGAGCGAGGAGGCAATTCGTCGCAAAGGTTTTGAAGGTTTGCACGCCTCCGCCGCGGTAAGTTGTCATTCCTCCACCGTCGCGATTGACTCCGTAGGCCTCGAGTGTCGCAGCGGATTCCCCTGATAAGTCGATCAACTCTGGCGCAGCGGTTTGCATGCGACCTGCTAATTCATAAGAATCGATGCGAGCTGAAATTTCAGGATCTCCAACGACTTTTTGGTGGAGCCTGTTGAGGTCTGAAAGTGTTTGTATTCCGTAATGACGCATCTCAGGAGTCAATCCTCGCGGGGTGTTCAAATCTTGCACCGCTTCTCCTTCATTTCGAAAGGTAACCCCCTGATAATTAGAGGGGAGGAACCCACTCGAAAACATGGTATTTCCGCCGCTCGGAGATCTTCCGGAAGTGAGCACCACGTAACCTGGAAGGTTTTGTGAGGGGCTACCGAGAGCGTAGTTGACCCATGACCCCACACTGGGACGTCCATGGCGCGTGAATCCGGTATACATCAAGAGTTCACCAGGGTGATGATTGAACGCCTCGGTGTGCATGGATCGAATGATCGCGATATCATCGGCGCAGGTGCTTAGATTGGGAAGAAGTTCGGAAAATTCGATGCCACATTTACCGGCTTTTGTAAACTTATAAGGACTTCCCAAAAGGACAGCTGTGTCTTTTTGTAAAAAGACAAACCGAACATTTTTTGTGAATGACTCCGGCATTTTCTGCCCATTCAATTCACGGAGTTTCGGCTTGGGATCAAATAAATCCAAGTGGCTCGTGCCACCTTCCATGTAAAGGAAAATGCATTGCTTAGCCTTGGAAGCGAAATGCGGTAACCGTGGATCCAATGGATTGAATTGTTTAGCTTCGGCAGCGATCAGGTTATCTCCATCAAGCATGGAAGCGAGAGCCACACCGCCCAATCCACTCGCGGCGGTAGTGAGGAAATCACGGCGGGTCAGCCGGATGGCATGTTCAAGTTGATCGCGAAACATCATTCTCTGGTGGTAAACTCGTCAAGGTTAAGAACTAATTGCGCCAACGCATCGTCTGGATGCATCACGATTCCCTCGGATCGGGGTGATGCTGATAATTTTAACTGGTGCTGGTAGAACCCTTGCAGGCGGTGCCGTTCAGATTGTGTGGGTTCCCTATTAAGGCACACGGAAAAAGCAAGGTTGATCTTGTCCGAGGTAGTGTCCGCCTCAAGACGAAGTCTCTCAGCAAACTGGCGTGCCGCGCGTTGAAACAAATCGTTGTTGAGCCTCGCCAGAGATTGGAGTGGATTGTTGGATCGAGCACGACGGGTACAGACTATATTCGAATCAGGCGCATCAAAAGTGGTCGACAATGGATAAGGAACGGTGCGTTGTGATTGAATGTAAATCCCTCGCCGAAAAAGTTCTGGCCCTTTGGTTTCTTGCCATGTAACGCTCGCGATAAATTCATACCCAATCTTATACAAATCGCGAGGAAAGATCGGACGAATGCTCGCACCTCCAATTGATTCGTCCAAGAGTCCAGCCGTTTGCAGGTGGATGTCCCGAACGATTTCTGATTCCACTGGCAATCTGTTTTGCCGCGAAAGCAACCGATTAGAAGGGTCTAATCGGACTGCGCGGGAGGATTGGTGAGAAGATTGTCGATAGGTGGACGAAGTCACGATTAGTTTTAACAAATGTTTGCGACTCCAACCCTTTTGCTCGAACTCCACCGCCAACCAATCCAGTAATTGCGGGTGTGTCGGTCGATCCCCTTGTGTACCGAAGTCTTCCTCAGAAGGCACCAACCCTCGACCAAAAAGGTGTTTCCAAAAATGATTTACCGCAACACGGCTTGTGAGCGGGTGACCGGGGGCGACCAACCATTTCGCAAGATCAAGGCGATCTGCATGTGAATTACGAGCCTTCAACGGTGGCAACACTTTGGGCGTATTAGGTTGAACCTCCGCACCCAGCCTTTGAAAATCACCTCTGACATGGATATGGGTCAAGGGCGCGTTTGTCATCGCCCGAAAAGTCATCGCGAAACGCTTGGTTTCATCAGATTTCCCATTAGGTTTCAGGGGGGCGTCGATTTCCTCTGCTTCGTTGAAAAAGGCATACATCTCGTAGAATTCACGCTGGGACAATGGATCATACTTGTGAGTATGGCATTCCGCGCAGGCTAGAGTCAGCCCCATCCATGTGGTGGCAGTGGTGCTGACACGATCGACTTTTGCTTTGGAATTGAATTCCATGAGGTTCGCCCCTTCCTCGCGGTTCACTAGAGTATTACGATGAAAACCTGCGGCGATTGTCTGGTTATTGCTCGAATCGGTTCGCAAATCCCCAGCCAGTTGATCAATAGTAAATTCGTCGAATGGTTGATCCGCATTGATGGACTCGATTACCCACGTTCGATAAACATGGGACCAAGGTCGTGCAATATCAATTTGGTATCCGTCGCTATCTGCGTAACGGGCTAAATCCAACCAATGACGGCCCCATCGCTCACCAAAATGAGGTGAGGCGAGTAGTCTATCTACAAGGCGTTCGAAAGCATCAGGCGATTGATCCAACAAAAAGAATCGGGTTTCATTGGGGTTTGGTAGCAAACCCGTTAAATCAAGCGATATTCGGCGAATGAGAGTTGCCCGATCAGCTTCCGGCGAAAGTCGCATTTTTTCCTGATGAAGACTTGCCTGAATGAATCGGTCGATGGGATGAAACACACTTGGAACCCGAGGCGGAATGACTTGTTGAGGAGGAGTGAAAGCCCAATGGACGGCATTAGTGCTGGGAGTAACTGCTTTCTGTTTCGGCCAAGGTGCTTGGGCATCGATCCACTGCCGCAACGATTGAATCTGTGCCTCTGAAAGGCGATCACCTTTGGGGGGCATCACTTTTTCAGGATCAGCACCCGAGACAAGGCTTATTAACAAGCTCTTGGAGGAATGCCCCAGCTTCAACGCAGGACCAGAATCACCTCCGAGCAAGGCCGCAGAGCGGTCGTCAAGCCGCAGCCCCCCTTTTTGTTTCTCCCCACCGTGGCACTTCCAACAATGCTCCTGAAAAATGGGTTGAATATCTCGAACGAAATCAATGTCGAAGTTAGGTTCAGCTATGCTGGTTTTATAATTCAGCAATACGGTTGTACCAATGACGAACAACGTTCGAATGAATCGAAATAAGATGTTTTTATAGTTACAATTTTCCACGATCAATGGTTGATACAGTTTATTGACGATGGAAACAGTCGATGCATTTAATAAAATTTCGAGTATGTATCTCAAAAAAACAAATCACGGGAACGAGACGGTGACTCATCAATGGGCATTCACATTGATTGAGTTGCTTGTTGTCATTGCAATTATCGCGATCCTCGCAGGCATGTTATTGCCGTCGTTGGCAGCCGCTAAGGAAAGTGCTCGAAGAATTTCATGCGTTAATAATTTACGTCAACTCGGAATTTCACACCTGATGTATGCAGACGATAATGCTGGTTTTTTTGTGCCAAGATCGTTCACCCCTGGTTGGCCAAGTCGACTGAGCAACTCGTATCAGAATGTGAATCTCCTCCGCTGCCCTAGTGACTCCATCAAACCCGCGACCTACGGCACGAACACCCAAAACTTCTCCCACGATTCAGCCCCGAGGAGTTATATCATTAATGCGTGGAACGACTATTTCAAAGCAAATCTCTCCGCAGCGGATTTCACTGGATACATGGGTGCGGATGGTAAAAACGTGATGAATGAAAGTGCGATTAAGTTACCCTCGGACACCATAATTCTCGGGGAAAAGGTCACGACATCCGGACAGTTTTACATGGACTTCATGCAGGGAACGGCTGGGAATGATGTTGAGGAAGTTGAACAGGCTCGGCACGGCTCCAAAGGTCGTGGCAACGAGGCTCGCAGTGGGGGTTCTAACTTTGCGTTTGCAGATGGTTCCGCTCGCTATTTACGTTTCGGACAATCCATCGTTCCGGTCAACATGTGGGCTGTCATGGAATCTTGGCGAACCAATGGAAACGCCATCAAATTCTGACCCCTTTTAGACTTCACTGTTCAGCAATCCCTTATCCCTCATGAACAAAAATAATACCGTGACGCGTCGAAGTTTTTTACAAACCTCCATCGCAGCCATCGCGACCATCAGCATTGTCCCACGTCATGTATTAGGAGGTCCTGGATTCACACCGCCGAGCGAGGTGTTGACACGAGCCGTTATCGGAACAGGAGGCATGGGAATGGGGCACGTCACTGGAATCAATACCGCATGTAAGCTATTGGCTGTTTGCGATGTTGATTCGCTCCACTTAGCACAAGCCGTCAAAGCTGGAGGACCCGATGTAAAGGGATATAAAGACTGGCGTGAGGTTATTGCCCGCAAGGATATCGATGTGGTTCACATCCCTACCCCGCCCCATTGGCATGCGCTTATTGCCATCGCGGCTGCCAAAGCAGGTAAGGATATATGGTGTGAAAAACCGATGACACGCACCATTGCGGAAGGTGAGGCGGTTGTCGCGGCAGTGAAAAAATACAAACGCATCTTTCGACTCAACACTTGGTTTCGATTTGATGGCGGGTTTTATGGCATGGGAACCACCGTTAAACCCATAAAAAAAGCGGTGCAAAGCGGCATGTTGGGATGGCCACTCAAAGTGACACTAAGTGCTTCGACAGGGTTTGACTGGAAGTTTGGATGGGTAGGTCGAACAGATTTAGTTCCTCAGCCCGTTCCTTCCAACCTAGATTACAAAATGTGGCTGGGACCTGCACCTTTTAAACCTTATCATCCCCATCGGGTTCATGGGACTTTCCGAGGCTATTGGGATTATGACGGAGGGGGATTAGGTGACATGGGGCAACATTATTTGGATCCCGTCCAATATATTTTGGGTAAGGATGATGAAAGCCCCATCCTCATTGAGTCAGAGGCACATAAACAAGATCTCGATGCAGTAGGAACATTTCGACGCATTCGGATGCAATACGCCGATGGGTGCGAGATCATTCTTGATGGCGAAGATAAGGACAAAAACGCGGCGTTTCTTTCCGGTCCTAACGGAAAAATAATGAAGGGTTTCAAGTCGGATATTCCTGATTTCGATAAAAAAATTGCTGCCCTTCCCGATCCCGAACCTCGGGTCACCGATTTCGTTGAAGCCGTGAAAACACGGAAGAAATTTGCGTTGAATGAAGTCAATGGACATCGATCCTGCACCTTGATCAATTTAGCGAAAACCGCTCTTCAAACTGGGCGGGTGCTCCATTTCGACTCTAAAAAACAAAGATTTAAAGCCGATAAAGAGGCCAATGCTTACATCAGCCAACCGATGAGCGGCTCTTGGAAGGTCTAGCTGCACGGCTTTTTGAAGGGCTTGCGTTTTGACTGCTATCTCTATGCAATTATCACCATCCAACCTTCACGTTATTCGGCCAACCTCCCGCCGGTCGTTTATTACGACAACTTTGGGATGCGCCGCATCGCTGTGTGTGCCAGCAATATCGGCACCCGTCCCGATCCAATTTGGATCACAACTTTATGGGTGGGGTCAATATTACCAACGCGAAGGAAAGAATTTTAATTCTCACCTTGGTGAGATTTTTTCCGCATTGCACGATATGGGTTATGACTACGCCGAGACCAGCCTCGACATTGCCAAACCGGAAACCAATGTAAAACAGGCTGAATTACTAATTCTCAAAGGGTTAAAACCCGTTAGCCTGTATTCAGGAGGGACATTTCACGAAACCTCGAAAGCGGGGAAAGCCGTGGAACAAATCATTGCCGCCGCGACTCATTGTGCAAAAGCTGGCTTCAAAATAATCAATTGTAATCCGGATGCAATTGGACGAAATAAAACTGCGGAGGAACTCGGGACACAGGCTCGAGCATTGCAAACATTAGGCGAAGGATTGGAAACGCTGGGACTGAAATTAGGAATTCATCATCATACCCCGGAGTTGGCAAATGAAGCCAAGGAGTTTCACAGTAATTTCCAAAATACCCCAGGCTCAAAAGTCGGGTTTTGTTACGATGTTCATTGGGTATTTCGGGGAGGCATCAAACCGGAAGCGGCTCTCAAGGACTACGGTTCCAGAATTGTTTCATGGCACCTGAGACAAAGTCGCCGCGGTATTTGGTGGGAGGATATGGACACCGGAGACATTGATTACGGAGCCATAGCTCGATATGCGAAAAACCAGTTATTGTCACCCAATTACACCGTGGAATTGGCTCTGGAAGAGGGGACAAAATTAACAAGAAACGCCGTCGATAATCATCGAAAAAGTCTCGAGTTCGTTCGTGCCATTTTTGGTTAGTCCCGTCGCCAAATTAGTCTCCCCCCCAAAAAAAACAAATCAGAACCGGCGACCAGAAGGTTTATCGGAAAGGTTCTGCACCGCTCTCGAAATACGCTGGATGCGCTTGGCTTGACCGCTGGCCGAATCAACTTCGATCAGCACTCCTTGCAGCAAGATTTTGGCCACGGCAACGGAAAAACGTTGGGGTGTACTTGTGAGAAATCGTTTGATCACGGGATCGATGTCGCGACCCAGCACGCTTTCGTGGGGCCCAGTAAAACCGGCGTCACATAAAAATGCCGTCCCCATTGGGAATATTTGCTCGTCCGCCGTTTGAACGTGGGTATGCGTTCCGATCACAGCCGATACTCGTCCATCGAGCATCCTGCCCATCGCAATTTTTTCCGAGGTCGCTTCCGCGTGAATATCAACAACGATGATAGGTGTTATATCTCGAAGTCGAGACACCTCTCGTTGCATGGCATAGAATGGGTTCTCGAGCGGGGGTTGCATGAATGTGCGGCCTTGCACATTGACGACCGCCACGGGTGGATGCAGATCAGATTGAATGATCGTGCTACCCTGCCCCAAGGTTCCGGAAGGATAGTTGATGGGACGTAGAAACCTAGGTTCGGATTCTAAAAGTTGAGTGACTTCCTTTTGGTCCCAAAGATGATCACCAGAAGTAATGATATCAACCCCCGCAGAGAAAATATCAGCCGCCGTATGAGGGGTGATCCCTGAACCCCCGGCTGAGTTCTCCCCATTCGCGATGACAACATCGATTGCGAATTCATTGCGGAGATGCGGCACTAATTCCGAAACAGCCCGCCGTCCCGGTTCTCCCACGATGTCTCCAATAAAGAGAATGTTCATGCAAAATTACAACCAAAATACACTGGGTCTTTTCACGCTTGGTAGGCTTCCATTCCAATGCAGGAACAAACTAAATTACGGTCACCAAACACATTGTCGATTCTTCCTACGGAGGGCCAATATTTGTGCTTGTGAAGCCAAGGAGCTGGAAAGGCCGCAGTTTCCCGCGAATAGGGGCGATCCCAATTTTCCACCAAAACAGCAGCGCACGAGTGGGGCGCATTTTTCAATAGATTATTGGACTTATCGGTTTGACCTGATTCGATCTCCATAATCTCGCCGTGGATCCTGATCAATGCCTCACAGAAACGATCCAATTCTTGCTTAGATTCGCTTTCGGTCGGCTCGATCATCATGGTTCCCCCTACAGGCCAGGAAATTGTTGGCGCATGAAATCCGTAATCCATCAAACGCTTCGCGACATCCTCAACGGTGACGATTTTGAATGCTCCGAGGTCAAGGATACACTCATGAGCCACCATGCCTTGAGTTCCTTTATACAAAACTGGGTAGTATTTATCGAGTCGTGAAGCCACGTAATTGGCATTGAGAATCGCCACCTGTGTGGCCATTTTTAATCCCGCTCCGCCCATGAGAGCGATATAAGCCCATGAGATCGGGAGAATGCTGGCACTCCCCCACGGAGCTGCGGCAACAGTCGTCTCACACTTCGATCCGGAAATGGAAACTACGGGGTGTTTCGGAAGGAATGGAGCGAGGTGATTTGCGACACAGATGGGGCCCATCCCTGGTCCACCACCTCCGTGCGGAATACAAAATGTTTTGTGTAAATTCAGATGACAAACATCCGCACCCAACTCTCCTGGCTTGGTCAAGCCAACCTGCGCATTCATGTTCGCTCCATCCATATAAACCTGGCCACCAAATTGATGAATGATTGCACATGCCTCGCTCACTCCTTCTTCAAAAACACCATGGGTTGAAGGATAAGTAATCATCAGTGCCGACAATTTTGCCTCATGTAATCTTGCCTTCACCCGCAGATCTTCCAGATCAATATTACCTTGGCCATCACAAGCCACAGCAACGACCTCCATACCCGCCATCACCGCACTGGCAGGGTTGGTGCCATGAGCCGATGTCGGAATTAGGCAGATTCTCCGATGCCCCTGTTGCCGGGATTGGTGATACTCATGAATCGCCAATAATCCGGCGTATTCTCCAGAGGAACCTGCGTTGGGCTGCAATGAAACAGCTGTAAATCCTGTAATTTCAGCAAGCCACCGTTCCAAGTCGCCAAAAAGTTTTTGATACCCAGATGTTTGATTGAGGGGAACGAACGGGTGAATCTTGCTGAATTCAGGCCAAGAAACCGGCAACATTTCTATGGTTGCATTCAACTTCATCGTGCACGAACCCAGAGGAATCATCGAGGTCGTCAATGACAAGTCCCGCGCCTCTAAACGACGGATGTAACGTAACAATTCTGTCTCGGAGTGACATTGATTGAAAACCGCATGCGAAAGGAACTTGGTTTTGCGATCAAATCGGGCATCGACAAGGATGCCGTTAGTAAAGGATGTGCCCTGCAAGTCTCTCACCGCAAAACTGGGGACGTTCCCTTCATTAAAGATTAAAAATAACTGATCTACAGATAAAATGTTTGAGGTTTCATCAAGGGAAATCCCCACGGTTCTTATGTCAAACAAGCGAAGATTGACTTGGTTGGCTTCGGCCCGAACGATCAAAGATTCCGCAGGCTTGTCTCCTGTGGAGATGGTGAGAGTGTCGAAATAGACCTCTGACTGCACCGTAAAACCCAATCGACGCAAGCCTTCTGCTAACAATTCAGTAAGGCGATGGATTCGAAGTGCGATTTTCGCCAATCCTTTTGGACCGTGATAAACAGCATACATTGCTGCCATATTGGCCAATAATGCTTGCGCTGTGCAGATGTTGCTGGTCGCTTTTTCACGTCGAATATGTTGCTCCCGGGTTTGCAACGAAAGACGGTAGGCCTGACGACCCAGAGCATCCTTGGAAACTCCCACCAACCTTCCGGGCATTTGGCGTTTGTATTTATTGAGAGTCGCGAAAAAGGCAGCGTGTGGTCCCCCATACCCTAAGGGAACCCCGAATCGTTGGCTACTTCCTACGGCTACATCGGCTCCGAATTCCCCAGGGGGTTTCAGCAAAGTTAGCGCCATTAAATCAGTGGCAACCACCACCAAACCAGCAACCTCATGGACCTTAGCGACAAAGGCACTGTAATCATAAACTGATCCATTCGTTGCAGGATATTGGATCAGGGCTCCGAAGAATTTATCGTCCGGTTGAAACGTGGAATGGTTACCCACCACGATGTTGATCCCGAGTGAGGCAGCTCTTGTTTTAACTACTGCAATAGTTTGAGGATGGCAGAGTTCGGAAACAAAAAAGGTGCCATCCGAGTCGATGGATTTGACACTCATGCAAAGTGCCATCGCCTCAGCCGCCGACGTCGCTTCATCCAACATTGAGGCATTCGCAATCTCCAACCCCGTTAAATCGCAAACCATGGTTTGAAAATTGAGCAGAGACTCTAGACGACCTTGTGAAATCTCAGCTTGGTAAGGAGTGTATTGAGTATACCAACCCGGATTTTCGAGAATATTTCTTTGAATGACAGCTGGGGTAATTGTGTCGTAATAGCCCATGCCAATATACGATCGAAAAACCTTGTTCTCACCCGCTATTCGCCGAAGGCTGGCTAGAAGTTCGTATTCTGAATCGTTCGCCGGAAACAATAATGGGGTGGTGGTTTGAAGAGATTTCGGAACGGTTTTATCCACAAGTTCCGCTAATGTTTTCAAGCCTAAAGCCTCCAGCATTTCTTGCCGTTCGATTAGACTAGGGCCCACATGGCGATCGAGAAAAGGATCGGGATTTTCGAGTTCGTTCAGGTTCAAAATATCGTGTTCAATCAAGGGACTTCTTTCCAACATCCCGACAATCTTAAAAGCGAAAGGGCTAGAAGCAAGTGAGTTTGTATCATTTGTCTTCAGTGTCGGCGAAATTCCTTCAAGTTTTTGGCTCAATACTAAGGGTAATTTGGCAGTCCAGATTTAGGGGCTAATTGGTTACTTTACCGACTAAATTGTCCTGAGTTTGTTGGGAATCCCTCATGATTTGAGGTTCATTAAATAACCTCCATAAGGGTGCATGACGAAAATCTTCGAAAATCTTCGAACGGGTTGGTTTCGGTTTTTTTTGTGGCTTTCATATATAGCATTCGATATACTTTGCTCATCATGAATGATTCCATCTCACCACAGTCCTTGCTTGAGCAGGCCGGCCAGATTC
>CAMBHS010000083.1 GCA_945867235.1 Akkermansia muciniphila | reverse complement strand
CGTCAACATTCCACGAGGGAATCGCCTCCATCCAAGGGCGACTCGTTTCCACCCACGGGGAAAGCAGCACAATGGATTTTGAGGCTGGGTTGGATTCTGTCCGAAACTCAGCCCATTGAGTCCAAGTCATCATCTCCACGAGGGGACGTGCTTCCACAATATGGCAAAGGAAACACAAAAAAATAATCCGCAGGGTTCTCATGGATTCTTCAACGCATGGAACCAGACACTAGAAATCAAACCGCAGAATACCAAAGTGGCAACTCCCTGAAGCAACCTGCTTTCTAACACGTGCTTCGGTACTAAAGATAATAATCCTCCAAAAGCCACTCCCCCAACAAACCCGCCCGCATGGGCTAAAATATCGGAACTAGGATCAAGTCCAAATAGGAGGAAAAGAAAAAAGACAGCGATAACACTGGTCGCAACGTAACGTTCGGATCGTTTGCTATCGCGCCAAATAATAAGAGTGTGCAGACCTAGCACCCCTAAAGCTCCCATCATCATTCCGGACGCTCCAAGCCCTAGGTAGGGATGGGGAATCAACAAATATCCAGTCACATTGCCTAAAGTCCCGGCGCAAAATGTTGCCAGTAACGCGACACCAGCCCCGAACCGACCCATGGCTAACCCGAGCATGATAAAACCGAAAGTCAAATTCGCCATCAGGTGTGCCAAATCGCTATGCAGGGTGACTGCTGTAAATAATCGCCACCATTGTCCTTGAGCCACAGCCGCACTATCCATGCGACCTACCGATGTCAGCAGAGCCCATTTACCTGAGGCCAAGTAATGCCATGCCGCCAGCGTGACACACCAAACAAGAACCCATGGATGGATTTTGAGGTCAATGCCAGGAATATGCGTCCGCCAATTCCACCCCCGATTTTCGATTCGATATTGTTGGATCGCTGACAATGCCCGTGCATGATCCTCATTACTAACCTGCAATAACCAAGCCCTGCTTTCCAATTCCTTGTCCATGGTGGTTTCAATCCCTTGGCTCACCAAAACCAAACTCCAGTCCATTGCCTGACGTCGCGAGTAGGCGATAATTGTGGCGATCGGAGCGGGTGTCGGGCGATCGATGGTTTCTGGCGTCATGTTTGGATAATGGTTTCATGGGTAAGTAAGCACACCTCTCATGAAAATAAAAGGGGGAGTTTAAGGCTCCCCACCCGCACCGAGTTAGATGATCAACCCGGACAGGCGCAAATCTGCCAAAGTTTTTTCAGGATGCTGATGCCAAACCGCTTGCCAGCCCCGATTTCGAGCAGTTTCGATATTTTCGTAGCGATCATCGAAATACAGAATCCCGTTTCTATCCACCTTGGTCTTGGCTTCGACGACTTCGTAAAGTCGCTGATCCGGCTTCATCGAAAAATGCTCATAAGAAAGGATATAATCCGAGAACTCATCAAAGAATGGAAAATTAGCGCGGATATAATCGGCGGCGAGCGGACTCGTGTTAGAAAAAACGAATGTGGATAAACCTTGTTTCCGAAAATACCGGTTAAGATCCGTCATGGCACGGACTTCACTGAATATATCTCCAAATCGCTGGCTAAATTCTAAAAATGAGGCTCGATACCCAGATACCCTGCGAATCGTTTCAAAAAATTCTTGGGTCGAAATCAATCCAGTTTCATACCGGTGGAGAAGCGGGGATTGATTGATCAAATCCGTCATCTGCTCGACAGAATAATTGGACTCAGAGGCCAACGAACGAGCGGCTTTTGTAAAATCAAAATCAACTAATACTTTACCAAGATCAAAAACAACGACTTTCGGCTGAGTTAACTGGATTTCGAGAGTGCTCAAAACAATTCCCGTCGCCCCTCCAATGCTCGACTTAGAGTGAGACCATCGGCAAATTCCAAACCCGCGCCCGCAGGGAGTCCCTGCGCAATTCTTGAGACCAACAGACCTCGCCCCTTCAGCAAACGCGCGAGGTAATAACTTGTGGCATCCCCTTCAACATCGGAAGGCAACGCGATCACGACCTCCCGAACCTGATCAGGCTCAAGGCGCTGTTCGAGTTCCTGAATCCGCAGATCCTCAGGTTCCACACCGTTAAGGGGAGAAATTTTACCCCCAAGAACATGAAATCGCCCTTTGAACGCTCCCGATCTTTCGAGACTCAAAATATCTGTCGGCCATTCCACAACACAGAGGAGCCCCGAGTCTCGGGAAGGATCGCAGCAAATACGGCAGGGTTGAGTTTCAGTTAATCCTCCGCAAACCTCACAGGGTTGCACCTGTTGTCGAGCCGTCAATAACGCCTGGGAAAAGGCGTCCACTTGCGATGCCTCCGTTTGCACGAGATGCAAACCGATCCGCTCCGCACTTCGCGGACCGATGCCTGGCAGTTTTCCTAAGTGACTGATCAGACTCGCCAATGCTGGAGGCAATGCCGACACGATGGTTGTGGGCTTACATCAACCCCGGGATATTAAATCCTTGTGTCACCTTGCCCATTTCGGCGTTCGATATTTCCTTCGCCTGACCGAGAGCATTGTTGATCGCTGTGATCAGCATCTCTTCCACAATCTGCGAATCGGAAGGATTCAAAGCCTGTGGGTCAATCTTGATCGAGGCAATCGTGCCATCACATTTCGCTACGATTTTAACGACCCCACCACCACTCGTCGCTTCCACAGTGCGTGCACCAAGCTGATTCTGAACATCTTCCATCTGACGCTGGATGCGCCCCGCCTGTTTCATTAATTTTCCAATGCTGGACATAGGTTTTTTAATTCAAAAAGTCGTCTCTAACCGTAAACTTAACCACGCACTTCAACAATCTGTCCCTTAAAAATTTCTAAAACTTTTTTTATCATAGGATCGTTCTTAAAATCCTCCTTATTAAGCACTAAGGGAACTGCTTTTTCCTTTTTGAGAACTGGGGGCGTTACCTTGGCCTCTATGGGCTTCGCAGCCACTCCTAGGGTTGAGGACCACGGAGGCTGATCCATTGGAAGGCTCGGTTTGGCAATTGGAGGTTGGTAGCCTTCAGGATACGGGGTTTTGACAAATTTAACAGAGGAATCTGGATGGCCAAGGTCTGCAAGTTTAGACTGGATAACCCTGATAGTCTTGGGGTTATCCACAAAAACGATTTGGTCGGCATTTTCCGAGTCAAAACCAATCGTAAAAGTTCTGTTTTGGAAGGAAACTAAGAAAGACTTCTCAAAATAACCTTTGGCAAACGGAATAGCGATTCCAATGCTTTCGAAAAGCCTCCCCCAAAGATCTTTGAGTGACTCAACCTCAGGGTTTCCACCTAACCCCTGTGGGGCTAACGAAGTCTTGGAATCTGGAATCGCTGGCACTGGAGGAGTGCTAACGATCGGGCGGATTTGTCGAGGTTCAGAAACCGGTGCTGTGGACGGCACGGGAACGACGGATGATGGTTCCAACCTAAGCTCGTTCAACCGACTGAGCACGGAATCAAGACTAACCGCGTGGCGAGCCTGCATACACCGCAACAACGCGACCTCGATCATGATCTTCTTGGAGGCAGCATCTCGCAACCGGGATTCACAATCGCTCAAGATTTCCATCATTCGCGTTACAGCTTCTCCGGCGATCAAGCCCGATTGTGTTTTCAGAGCAGCAGCCTCGGCTTCACTGACCTCTAATAAACTCAAATCGCCTTGGGTCACCTGAAACACCATCAAATTGCGGAAATGGTTTAACAAATCAGAGAGCAACCGTCCCAAATCCTTTCCATTCGCGGCGAGATCATTCAGTTCTTTTAATACCCGCTGCACCTGGCCTTCCAATAAAGATTGCCCCAAATTTAGTATCTGACCACGAGCTGCCAAACCGAACATGGAGAGAACATCCGACTCTACAATCTGGTTTCCGCAAAAACTGATTAATTGATCAAGAGTGGATTCAGCGTCCCTCATGCCTCCCTCCGCCCCACGGGCTATGGCATGCAAAGCGGCGTCGTCAACTTTAACTCCCTCTTGTCCAGCGATTTGAGCGAGATGCTGAATGATCAATTTGGCTGGAATGCGTCGAAGATCAAATCGTTGGCATCGTGAAAGAATCGTGGGCAGAATTTTTTCAGGCTCGGTCGTAGCGAACATGAATTTCACATGCTCAGGTGGTTCCTCCAGCGTTTTTAAGAGGGCATTGAATGCCTCCTTCGTGAGCATATGAACTTCGTCGATGATGAAAATCTTGAACTTCGAGGTGCTCGGCGCGTATTTCACCGTTTCCCGCAACTCCCGGATTTCTTCAATGCCCCGATTGCTCGCTCCGTCGATTTCGAAAACATCCAAAGATCGACCATCGGTTATCTCTTTGGCCTTGGGGTCATCCTCTGGAAACTCAGCTTTCGGTCCACCGGTGCAATTCAGGCATTTGGCGAAGATTCGAGCAATCGTGGTTTTTCCCGTGCCGCGAGGCCCAACAAAAAGGTAGGCGTGAGCAATCCGGTTTTGTGTGATGGCATTGGAAAGCGTTTGGGTGACATGCTCCTGTCCCACGACATCGGCGAAACGTTGAGGGCGATACTTTCGGGCGATTACTTGATATGAGGCCATGGAACTACGGGATCAACTGTGAGTTAAACCATAAACACGAACTCGGAACACGGCAACTCTGTCTTTTCTCGAATCAATAAAACTAGGATCAACCTAAAATCGAGGTGAAAAATTCCATTCGACACCTCAGAGAGGTAACCTTATAAAGCCAGACAATAAATGAGGATTCTTGTTCTCAACGGTCCCAATCTGAACTTACTCGGTACACGCGAACCTAGTGTGTATGGCACTGTCACATTGGCCGATATTGAAACTATCCTGAATCAACGAGCCTCTCAAATGGGGGTCAAAATTGAGGTGCGCCAATCCAACCATGAAGGCCAATTGATCGATTGGATCCACGAGGCTCGTGGCGAATGGGATAAAATCCTGCTGAACGCGGGTGCCTACACTCATACAAGTATCGCCTTGCGCGATGCCATCTCAGGAGTAGGTATCCCTACCATAGAAGTTCACCTGTCCAACATTCATGCCAGAGAACCATTTCGACATCACTCCATGATCGCATCGGTTTGCCAAGGGCAAATCTGCGGTTTTGGAGCGCAATCCTATTTACTAGCATTGGACGCGGCCGTTAACATTAAAGTAACCTAAAAACCGACATTTCTGGTTTATTCGAGGTGTTTTTTCACTTGTTTCCCAGCCAATCAAACCTTGACAGTCCCACGTTCGTTGCCTATTTTCGCGGCTCGATCAATGATCGACGCAAAAGCATTGGCTCGGTCCGGAAGATGAATTTTTAACAGGTGCCGGTAAGATTACCTTAAGTCACGCAAACCGCAGTGGAGTTTTAAAAATTGGAATATGGATCTTAAAGACATCAAAGCGATCATCGATTTGATGAAAAAGAACTCGATCTCCGAGTTCGAACTCGAAAAACAAGACTTCAAAGTCAAGCTCAAGCGCGTCCACGGCAGTCAGCAGGTGGCGTATGATGAGCCTACACTTCTGCCAGCCTATGCCCCCATGCCTCCTCAGGTGGGGCATGCAGGCGGTCAGGGAGCCGGAGCCGCACCATCTTCTCCTGCTAATGGTGATTTTGAGATTAAGTCCCCCATGGTAGGAACGTTTTATCGTTCCCCCTCACCCGAGGCAGGCAACTACGCTGAGATCGGAACTGTGGTGAACCCGGACACAGTCGTGTGCATCGTGGAAGCGATGAAAGTGATGAATGAAATCAAAGCGGAAAAAAGTGGAGTCATCACAGCCTGTCTCCTCGATAACGCCAGGCCGGTAGAATTCGGGCAGCCGTTGTTTAAGATTCGACCCTTATAATTATATTGGAGTTGGGATTCTTGTATAACACTTGATTTACCCAGCAACTTTTAGCCTTCATGTTTGAGAAAATTCTCGTCGCGAACCGTGGTGAAATTGCAGTTCGTATCATAAGAGCCTGCAAAGAGTTAAACATCCGCACCGTTGCCGTTTATTCGGAGGTCGATGTCAACTCGATGCATGTCCAGATGGCTGACGAAGCCATTTGCATTGGTAAATCCCCTAGCGCGGATTCTTACCTGCGGATCGATCGAATTATCAGCGCAGCGGAAATCGCGGACGTTGATGCGATCCATCCGGGCTATGGGTTTCTATCTGAGAATGCGCATTTCGCCGATGTCTGCGAGAATTGCAACATTCGCTTTATCGGACCGAGTTCCCATGCCATGAATGCCTTGGAAAACAAGGCGACAAGTCGAATTTTGGCGAAAAAAGCAGGGGTACCCATACCTCCGGGGTCCGATGGGCTGATTGAGAACGAACAGGAAGCCCTAAAAACAGCGAAACGCATCGGTTATCCCATCATCATTAAAGCGATCGCAGGAGGAGGCGGCCGCGGGATGAGAGTCGCCCATAACGATGTATCGCTCATTAAGGGATACCACACCGCACGCACCGAGGCGGAAAAATCGTTCGGGAATTCGGCGGTTTACATCGAAAAATACATCGAAAGTCCGCATCACATTGAATTCCAGATTTTGGGTGATAATAAAGGAAACATCATCCATTTAGGGGAACGTGACTGCTCAATCCAGCGGCGGAACCAAAAAATCGTAGAAGAAACGCCTTCACCACTAATCGAGAATAAGTTCAAGGATCTGCGTAAGAAAATGGGTCGAGCAGCCATTAAGATTGCTGAGGCCTGCCGTTACACCAGTGCGGGCACGGTAGAATTCATCGTGGACGACCACGGGAATTTTTATTTTCTCGAAGTGAATAAACGCATTCAGGTCGAACACCCGATCACAGAGGAAGTGACTGGCATCGACATAGTGAAGCAACAGATATTGATTGCGATGGGGGAACCGCTGCGTATTTCGCAGAGCGATGTGACTTTTAAGGGTCACTCAATCGAGTGTCGTATTAATGCCGAGGATCCTTTCGATGATTTCCGACCCTGCCCTGGTCGGATCGAGATGTATTATGCTCCGGGAGGTCGGGGCGTACGTTTGGACAGCCATGCTTACGCAGGTTATACAGTTCCTCCTCATTACGATTCACTGCTGGGTAAACTCATTACCTACGGGAAGGATCGCCGCGATGCGATGGACAAAATGGCGCGGGCTCTCAGCGAATACATGATCACTGGCATCAAAACGACGATTCCATTTGAGCTGGCGATCCTCCAAGACCCAAATTTTCGACGGGGCATCTATAATACGAACTTCGTCGAAGAACTGCTTGGTGGTCCAAGACGCGAGTTGATCAGCGAAAAAGGGTAAGGAGTTATGCCAACAACAAGCGACATCATCGCTTTGGCGAGGCTCTATGCCTTTGTTGATACCGCTTATTTAAATGGACGATCCCCTGCGGAGGTCGTCCGGCAACTCTGCGCAGGAGGCGTCGATCTCATCCAATTGCGTTCCAAAAAAGGATCAATCGATAAAGTCGCTCAACTTGCCGACGAGATTTTGCCGATCACCCAGCAGGCCAACATCCCGTTGATCATCAACGACCATCTTGATATCGCACACTCTTGCGGTGCGCCGATTTGTCATTTGGGTTTTGAAGATTTTTTTGATTCGGGTTATCGCCATGTCTCGGAACTTCCTTCACCGGTTAGTGCCGCTCAACAACCATTGATTGGGCTCAGCACTCATGCTCCGGCACAAGCTCTACAATGCATCGAGGCTGGTGCGGATTACATTGCCATCGGGCCGATCTATCCCACAGCGACCAAACCCACCGCAAAACCCGTCACCTTGGATTATGTCCGCTGGGCTTCGCAAAATGTCTCCATCCCGTGGTTTGCGATCGGCGGTATTACTCTCCAAAACCTCGATGAAGTTCTAGCAGCAGGAGCTAAACGAATCTGTGTTGTCAGTTCCATCCTGAATCAAACCGATGTGGCGAAGGCTTGCGAGCAGTTCAAAAACCGCCTACCGTGCCTCCCCAGATCATCCTAAATATCCAATAAAAATAGATCATGAGCGTCCTTGTCGTGGGTTCAACAGCCCTAGATTCAATCAAAACTCCGAAAGCTGAAAACCCCCGACTACTCGGAGGTTCAGCCAGTCACGCCGCCGTTGCCGCGAGTTTCTTTGCTCCTGTCAAAATGGTTGGCATCGTTGGAAAAGATTTCCCCAAACGATACATGGACCTCTACCGTAAGCACAAAATCGAGCTGAGCGGTTTGCAAATTGCCGAAGGGAAAACTTTTCATTGGTCCGGGGAATACGAAACCAACATGAACAACCGTCGCACGCTGGCAACGGAACTTGGCGTGTTCGAGACCTTTTCCCCGAACCTACCGGAATCCCACAAAAACACTCCCTACATTTTGCTCGCAAACATTGCCCCGAGCCTGCAGCACCATGTGCTTGATCAGATCAAAAATCCTCGTTTCGTCGTTGCCGACACGATGGATCTTTGGATAAACATCGCCCTGTCTGACCTGCTTAAACTCATCAAGCGAGTCGATGCTTTCGTTCTCAATGATAGTGAAGCCAAACTACTCACGAACGAAGACAACATCCTCAAGGCGCTCAAGAAGATTCATAGGCTCGGACCAGACTACGTCATCATTAAACGGGGTGAACACGGATCAATCCTCTCAGGACCTTCCGGGCTGTTTATCGCGCCTGCGTATCCGCTCCAACGCGTTGTCGATCCCACGGGGGCGGGCGATTCTTTTGTCGGTGGACTTCTGGGTTACCTTGCTGCTGCCAAAGGCTCCATTGAGAAAAACCTACGCCGCGCCATCATCCATGGCAGTGCAACGTCCTCCTTCTGCTGCGAAGGGTTCGGTCTCACCCAAACCACCAAAATCACCCCTGTAGACATCCAAAACCGGGTTGCTCAACTCGAACAAATGGTCAAATTTTAGGTTGTTCCTAGGTTGCTCCGGATTAAATCCAGCTAGGGCTTAACGGCGATACGGTAAAAACAAATTGAACCCGTCTGGACGGGGATCATCCAGATGTATCGCTGGAAATGGTCGCTGGTGAAGGTGTCCAATTCTCGCCACTGATTTAGGTCGGTGGAAGATTCAATGACGTAGTGCTCGCCAGGTTCGGCTAGGAAACTCACTTGTGACGTTTCGCTGTTAATTCGAACCATTTGAATCTTCGGTCGGACGGGAGTAATTCTGAGTTCCAGATTGTCCAATTTGCCTTGAGCAAATATAGAACCTGCATAAGGAGAAGGCTGACCATCGTCCGAATAGCTCGTGATGCCAAACGCATCGATGGTAAAACCGGCGAATTGCTTCGGCAAAACCACGTGAGCACTTTGCCCAAACGATTGCCCATCGGCTGTCATGTTCAAGGTCAGGATCCGGTCTCGCGTTTGAAATACTGCTGAGATGTGGTAGAGCACTCTGGGTAACATTTCGATCTGGTTTACAAAACCATCGGTAACGAACTGGTTCAGGTCAGAAATAACGGCGGCTGTAACGGTCGGGGTGATGGGATCCGCGTCAGGAAAATAGTTCCATTCTACTAAATTGGGAGTATGACGCCCTGTGCCTCGAATATAATTGGGTCCGAAGGCGTGTTCCTGATGGAATAGCCCAAACGCAATTTCGAAGGTGCTAGGCTTCTCGACTGAAATTCCAGCACGAACCTCGTCCAAAACCAGATCGAAGGAAAAGCTGAAATCTGATTTTTCGGTCAAAATAAAAGGTAAAGGCAGGTAAAAAAAACTATTGGGATGCGATGAATCCCAAGTTACTTGGAGAGATTGTTGCACTTCGTTCCATGTGAACAGTTCTGTTCGCCCCTTGACCTGCCAACCTCGCAGGTCGGGATGTGACGAAAAGGTTTCCTTGAAATTCGTGGCGATGGATGGTGACAGGCTCAGCACGGTCAGTCCCAGCCCTATCCACCGATTGGAGTAACCCAATACAGGTTTGAACCAACTCCGCTCAAGATTTGGCAACGGAGCCGTCTGGGTGTTTTCTCTCATTGGATTACGCTTATATTCATCAAGTTCAGTAAACAAGGGAAAAGGTTGCGACCCCAGATTGGGTAGTAGCCGGTGAATAATCCAGCAATCTCAACGTCGATAAGGATGTGCCTCGGGCATGCACCAATGTAAATGTCGCTTGCACACAACGGATCGAAACTTACAGTGAATACGATGATGCGATTTATTTTCAGTTTAACCGTTTGCCTTTTGTGGGAGTGCAGCAGTTGGGCTCAACTCTCTGTTGAGGTGAGTTTTGACAACGAGGTTTACCTTCCGAATGAAACCTTAGTCGCGAAAGTACGGATCATCAATAATTCCGGAAAAGCCCTGAAGTTTGGTTCTACCGACGACTGGTTGTCCTTGAATGTTGAGACCGAAAACCAGCGGATTGTTTCAATGCTTAAACCACCGGCTGTTTTCGGTGAGTTCACATTGGAGTCATCGCAGGTGGGGGTCAAGCGCATCGATCTCGCACCCTGTTTTAATCTAAATCAAACGGGGCGATATAAAGTAACTGCGTCCATAAGAATGCCTGAATGGAGCCAGACATTTGTCAGCAAACCGAAGCCTTTCGATATTGTCCAAGGGGCAAGGTTTTTTGAAACTTCCTTCGGGTTACCCAATTCGAACTCCGATGGTAAGGAATCGACCCCAGAAGTTCGTAAATATATACTTCAACAGGTCAGTCGCAAACAAACCACATTATACGTCAGGATCACGGATGCCACGGAAACCCGCTCCTACAGCGTATTTCCAGTGGGTGCGGTTTTGTCGCTCAGCAGGCCAGAACCTCAGGTCGATCGATGGAGTAATCTCCATTTACTTTTTCAAATAGGAGCAAAAGCGTTCCTCTATAACGTCATCAATCCAACGGGCCAAATGCTGACTCGTGAAACTTGGGATTACAGTGAATCCCGTCCTACCCTTAAATCTTGGGAGGATGGGCACATTTCGGTGGTTGGAGGAGTCCGACGTCTCACCGCCAACGACCTGCCTCCACACGAATTAAAGTCTCCGGCTGAACCTGTAACTCCACCCGTCCAAGTAACCGAACCGCTGCCTATTACAAAAGGTCTTAATTAGCCCGACTAAAGCAGAGCTGTTGCCCCTACCCGTTCATCAATGAAACGATTCCTAAACCATTATTTTTCTCTTCGTTCACTCGTCCTCTTTTTTGCGGTTGTAAGTGGAGCCTGCCTGTCGGCTGAGGAACCGAGCCCGTCCATAATTCTCCATCTCCAGAATGGCGACCGCATCACAGGGATGATCATTGTAGAAACCGCCACGGAAATTACCGTCACAAGCCCAACCTTGGGATTGATCAAGATTCCCACCCTTCAAGTAAAAAGCCGTGAATTGGGTCAACCGACCCTACCAACCCCTACGGTGGTCATGATACCTAAGCAAACTCGACCTGATGAGCCGAAGCGTTGGACGACTGATATGCAATTTGGAATGAGCCTGAAATATTCGACGGGCTATGCACAAGATTACCTCGCTGGGGTGCATACCACCTATGCGAAGGACTGGTTACGGGAATCGTTGCATTACACGTTCAATTACGGCAAAACGGAAGGAATTCTCTCTGCCAACCGCATGATGGGATCATCCAAAACGGACATAGACATTAGTCAACGTTGGTATCTCTACAATTTAGCAGGGGCTGGGTATGACGAGGTTCGTCGCATTGGTCTCCAATATGAAATCGGACCAGGGGCTGGGGTGATGGTTGTCAAATCGTTGGATAACAACTTTGTTTGGCGGAGCGAACTTGGATTTAGTTACCAGGAACAATTCCGGAATGATGACACCGACCAAATCACCTATTCCGGTCGCATCGCTCAACTGATCAGTTGGAAAATTGGAGGGAAGCTATCGACGGAAACCACTCTAGAGTTTTTCCAAAATTTGCAGAGTTTCGGCGATTATCGCCTTCGCTTGGAAACAACCCTGAGTTATCCCTTGTTGAGAAATATTTCTTTGAATCTTATCGCCTCCGATCAATACGATACCCTGCCCGTTGTCGGCATCAGTCGGAATGATTTTCAGGTTCGATCTGCTCTAGGTTTGAGGTTTTAATTTTGAAGTTCAGTGAACTTGGGATCAGCCTATTCTTAGATTCTCAAGTTGCGGGCAACCTTGGTACATCGTGACCCCCTTGATGAGGAAGAAGAGACTCTAAAGGGATGGGGTGGAGCAAGAATATTTTTGGTGAAAGGTGGGGTGCTTTGAGGGCTAGTAAGTCGGCGGGGCTTTTGTAACCACGGGAGCTGTTT
>CAMBHS010000082.1 GCA_945867235.1 Akkermansia muciniphila | reverse complement strand
AAATGCCGACCAGGACGCCTACCTTCGACATGCCGGGGTGATGGGACTGGTGGGCTCCGCTCAAATCGCCGATTTGTTGGTAGCTGCGAAAGATAAGTCACCCAATGTTCGACTGGGCGTGTTACTGGCTTTACGTCGATTAGGTCGGGCGGAAGTGGCGCAGTTTTTAAATGATTCAGAACCGCAATTGGTCCTCGAAGCGGCTCGAGCCATCAACGATGAACCGATCAGTGGTGCCATCCCTGAATTGGCAGCACTGGCATCGTCGGTTAAAAAAACTGATTCTCCTGAGCTTCTTCGACGCGTTGTAAATGCCAACTACCGCTTTGGCCAAGTCCACACTGTCCAATCGCTCGCTCAATTGGCTGGGAACAATGAACTTCCTCCCGCCATACGAGCCGAGTCCATTATGAACATTCGGGACTGGGCAACACCGTCGGGTATCGACCGAATCAGCGGACTTTGGCGACCCACTGCGGGCGCACGTAAATCATCCGACGCGGTCACGGCACTCCGTCCCATCCTGCCAAACCTGTTAACCAATTCCCCCGACACCGTACAACTGGTCGCTATCGATGCCACCTCTCGTTTGAATTTAACCGAAGCCGGACAGACACTCGCTAACATCATCAAAACCGGTGCGGGTTCTGGGGATGTTCGTGCGGCTGCGTTGCGGGCTCTCTCGGCTTTGAAGGATCCACTCCTCAGCGACGCGCTCGCCATCGCCATGCAGGACACCACCGAAACCGTCCGAAAAGAGGCCATAAAAATTGGAGCAACCTCCCCCTCAGGGGGTGCCATCACCCAATTATTGATCATTCTTGAAAATGGATCGATCGGCGAAAAACAAAGTGCCTTAACCGCCTTAGGTAATCTTACAACCGCGCAAGCAGACGGCGTTCTGAGCCAATGGCTTGATAATCTCAAAGCCGGAAAGGTGGCTAAAGAACTGGAACTTGATCTTATCGAGGCCGCTTCCAAGCGCACTTCCGATGCGATTAAATCAAAATTGGCGTCCTACGAATCTTCTTATCCGGAAGAATCTATCAAAGGGTATCGTTCCGTTTTATTCGGAGGGAACGCGATCGAAGGCAGGAAGGTGTTTTTTGAAAGAGCCGAAGCCTCCTGTAATCGATGCCACAAGGTGAATGGTGAAGGGGGCGAGGTTGGGCCTGAAATGGCAGGTCTCTTGAATCGGTTGGATCGCGCAGCCATCGTGGAATCCATTATCAAACCGAATGAAAAAATCGCCGTAAATTTTGAGAGCGTGCTGATCGCTACCAAAAGCGGACAGTTGTTTGCTGGGATAATCAAATCCGAGAACGAAAAGGAAATAGTGCTCAACTCACCCGAAGATGGACTGGTCACGATTCCCAAATTGGATGTTAAAGCTCGGGATCGCGGTCTCTCCGGAATGCCTGAAGGATTTGGAACCATCCTGAACCGTCAGGATCTACGAAACCTCGTCGAATTTTTAAGCACTGCGAAATAGTCCACTTTACATCCGGCGACGGTGGTTCGAGAATCGAGTCTTGATGAAGCGAAATACACTTTCCAATTCAAGGCTTCGATTCGCTCGACCTCTTGGATGTCTTCGCCATTGTCGAATCGCGGTTAGCCTGTTTTTCCTCATTACCATCACAACCCAAGGCGGTCAGCTTCCGGCCCCCACAATCACTGCGGCAGCTAGGTCTTTTAGCTCGGGCTACAACCCTTCTAATCTTTTTGATTCGGGTGATGGAGAATACGCCACTCTTGGGCAGGGAGCTGTTTCGGAATCATTCACCCAAAACCCTAATGACGGCACCTGGGTGGAGATGGATTTTGGTTCGACAATCACATTCGATCGATTCATCATGCGATCCCGCGCCACCGCCACCGATTTTGTGGGGGTGTCTCAATTGATCATCAGTAATGATCCTGTATTCGACCTTTCCGACCAGATTTCAATTTTCAATCCCTCCGGTTTGAATGGTTCGGGGCCATTGCAAAACCTTTACGCATCGAAAAGTGGCCGTTATGTCCGGTGGGAAGTTTTAACCAGCACGGGATCAGGCCAAAACCTGGGGGCCTATCAATTGTGGTTTTTGGCCACACCCTTGGGTCAATCGATGCTTCCGACTCCCCTGATCATTGGATCCTCTCAAGCCCACGACAATCGATTCATTGTAGAGCAGGCTTTGGATGGAGATTACGGGACGGAGTATGCGAGTGCCGGTGCCGGAGGCCAAATGTATGTGGCATTCGATTTTGGAACAACCTCCTCCATTTCTGGCGTTGAGTTTTTAAATCGTCAAGGCGACCTGATCACTTCATACGATTTACTTTTCTCAGATAGTCCCACCTTTCAATCCATAAAAAAGCGTCTCAGTTTTGTGGCTGATTCTCGGCCCACCTGGATAAATAGTGCCACCTTTTCTGCGGTCAACGCTCGATACCTTCGATTTCAGGCGACTGGTTATGCCGGAACTGTGAACACAGGCTTACGTGAAATACAATTCTTCACTCCAACCAAATTACTCCCGACCATTACTCGCCAACCTGTGGGTGGAAACCAATTTGAAGGAGACAGTTTTACATTATCGGCAACACCATTTGGGAGTAACCCACTCACCTTCCAATGGCTTCGAAATGGACTTCCACTTGTCGGTTGCACCAATACGACATTGTTTTTTTCAAGCACGCAAATCCAGGACAGTGGAAGTTATCAATTTGTAGTGAATAACCCTCAAGGAAGCGTCACCAGTTCACCCCCATCGACGATCCTCGTTGCGCCTTCACAAAATCTAATCGTCAATGGTCACTTTGATCAGGGAAATATTGGGTTTACGAGCACTTACTCGCTAGGTCGAACCGACCAAGGTGAAGGAACTTTTGATGTCGTTAACGATCCACACGGGTCACATTCTGGAGGTGCAACCTTTAACGATCATACCAGTGGGGTTGGCTTGATGCTTGTAGCCAATGGCAGCCCCAACACCAATGAGATCATCTGGTCTCAAATCATTCCAGTCGAGGAAGGAAAGTTTTATTCCTTCTCGGGATGGGGAGCCACCTGGGGTAATTGGGGAAATGGTTTCGATCCCAATCCAGCGGTCGTGATCATCGAGGTAAATGGAGTCACTTTAGGCAAACCCATCCAACTGCCGGCTCAAAATGGGCTCTGGTCGAACTTCAAATCCCATTGGAGTGCCGGAAATACCAACCGCGCTCACATCCAAGTGCGATTGGCTACCACCGCTTTCCTTGGTAATGATGTGGCTTTTGATGATTTTCTTTTCGTTCCACTGACTTCCGATCTAGCGACGGTTGGGATATATCGAAATGTAGAGGTGGAATGGAATTCCATTCCAGGAAACCATTACCAGGTTCAGTGGGCTAACACGGTCGAGGGGCCATGGACAGATCTTGGATTGATCATACAGGCTGAAAACCCAAAAACCTCGATACACGATCGTGTTCTTCATTGGGAAACCCACTTCTATCGAGTTCTTCGTCTCGACGAATAACGATCCCAATTCCTGTTGCGAATAATAAAAAACCCGCTCCTTTTTGGGGAGCGGGTCATGTTGGAAAACTAATTACTTGGATTCTACAGGAGCCGGAGTCGGCACTGGAGCAGCTGCAGTTTCAATAGCTGCGGGAGTCGTGTCGCTGGTTACATCCACCCACTCCAGAATAGCTAATTGAGCTGCGTCCCCTTGTCGATCGTGTAAACGGATGATGCGAGTATAACCGCCTAGGCGATTTTTGTGAGCCGGGGCAATTTCTGCAAAAAGAACTTTGACTGCATCCTCTTGGCGCAAACGCGCTGCCGCCAAACGACGGTCATGCAATGTCCCGCTCTTGCCTAGAGTCACCATTTTCTCGGCCACAGGACGGACTGCCTTGGCTTTTGCCAATGTCGTTGTGATCCGCTTATGCATGATCAGGCTGCAAACCATGTTAGCGAACATCGCTTTGCGATGGGAAGAAGTGCGACCCAACTTGGCCGTGCGTTTTAAATGTCTCATGGGAAATTACGGGGGTTAAACCACTTTGTTGGGATCCTCTTTTGGAGAATCCAGCAATGCCGGGTCAATGTTCATCCCCAAGGACAAACCAAGACTGGTCAGTTTTTCTTTGATTTCGTTCAAGGATTTTTTACCAAAATTCCTATACTTGAGCATCTCTGCCTCGGTCTTCATGGCCAATTGCCCGACCGTGGTGATGTTGGCATTGTTCAAGCAATTCGCAGCACGAACACTCAACTCAATCTCGTTGACACTCATGTTGAGCTGTTTGCGAAACTTGGAACGCTCGTCATCCTGCTTGTCTTGGACTTCTTCGAATTCAACAGCGTTCTTATCGTAACCAACAAACACGTCAAGATGGTGTTGGAGAATCGCGCAGGATTGCGTTAATGCATCATCCGGAGTGATCCGTCCGTCTGTCCAAATCTCAATGATCAATCGATCATAATCCGTGCGTTGTCCAACACGGGAACTCTCGACATTATACCGCACCCTAGTCACAGGAGAAAAGAGCGAATCAATAGCAATCACACCGATAGCCTGATCGATCTGTTTGTTTTCAACTCCGGAACAGAAACCTCGGCCAACTCTGACCTGTAGCTCCATTTCGAACTTTTTCTTTTTGTCCAACGTGCAAATAACCTGCTTCGGGTTGACAACTTCAAGTCCTGGATTCAACTTGATATCTCCAGCAACAACCTCGCCTTCCTTATTTACTGAAAGATGCAAGGACTGGACTTCGCGACTCTCCGAATTGAAGAGAACCTTCTTCAAATTGAGAATGATGTCGGTGACATCCTCCACGACGCCATCCACGACGGTGAATTCATGCATCGCACCATCAATTTTAATCGAGGTGATCGCGGTTCCCTCCAAGGAGGTCAAAAGCACACGGCGAATAGAGTTACCAATCGTGTGCCCGTAACCCGTTTCAAAGGGTTCGGCTACGAATTTGGCATATGTTTCTGTTGCGGTTGAATCTTCCTTACTTAACCGCTTGGGCATTTCAAATCTTCCGAGACGTACTGGCATGTTTATCTTTCTGCAATTGTAATCTGGCGACAACCCGACCTTCCCGCAATCGGACTTGTCACCCGTATAATTGCTTTGTTTTCGAACTAAAATGGCGGGCTTTACCAGCACGCCATGGTTGCCGAAAACGGATTATTGTTTACCGGGAATAAAATTCGACGATCGCCTGTTCATTGGCTATCGGTTGGATCTCTTCACGTGAAGGAACCCTAAGGACCGTTCCTTTGAAAGCTTCCTTATTCAAAGAAACCCATTCAGGAATGGCTCGACTCG
Source organism: Akkermansia muciniphila (assembly GCA_945867235.1). Taxonomy (GTDB): domain Bacteria; phylum Verrucomicrobiota; class Verrucomicrobiia; order Limisphaerales; family SXQI01; genus SXQI01. Next base: position 6,966 of record CAMBHS010000082.1, on the reverse strand, counting down.
TGGATGCTTCCATCGATTTAGAAGCAAGCTGCCGAGAAACACTTTTATCGCGCACTTCGACCACATCGCTCACCTTTAAGGCGAAGGAAGGGATAGCCACTTTACGACTATTGACAACCACATGACCATGAGCAACCAACTGGCGCGCTTGTGCCCGTGTGGACGCAAAACCAAGTTGATAGATCACGTTGTCGAGACGGGTTTCCAAAATCTGGAGCATCGTCACGCCCGTAACACCGCGGCGATTACGAGCACGTTCATAAACACCACGAAACTGTTTCTCCATCAGACCGTAGAAGAAACGGAGTTTCTGCTTCTCGATCAAACCGAGACCGTAGTCTGTGTGTTTGCGGCGTGATTTGGGACCATGCACACCGGGAGGATAGTTTTTGCGTTCCAAATACTTGGAAGCACCAAAAATAGGAATGCCAAAACGTCGGCTAATTCGGAGACGAGGACCAGTATAACGTGCCATATCTAAATTGATTAAAGTTGAATACTACACGCGGCGTTGTTTGCGTGGGCGGCAACCATTGTGCGGAATTGGAGTCACATCTTTGATCGTCGTGATCTCAAGACCAATCGCCTGAAGAGCACGAATGGCTGATTCACGTCCTGACCCTGGACCGCTGACCCGAATTTCCACTTCGCGCATCCCGTGAGACATCGCTTGCCGAGCGGCATCTTGTGCGACCTGTTGTGCCGCAAAAGCCGTGCTCTTCCGGGAACCCTTGAACCCGACACGACCTGCACTGGACCAACCGATCAAGTTCCCCTGCATATCCGTGATGGTCACATGAGTGTTGTTGAAGGACGCAGAAATGTGCGCCAAGCCGCTCGAAACATTCTTCGCGCCTTTGGCTTTGACGACCTTCTTTGCATTGGGATCATCACCCAACAACTCGGCAGCAGTGGGTGCCGTCGCCGCCGCTGCAATAATGGGTGCAGGAGCCGAGGCACCTGCCGCTCCAGGATTATCACCTGTAGGGGTTGTCACCTTTTTAGGTGCTTTAGGCACCTTAACTTGTGCCGCAGGTGCGGCACCATCAGGTGCGTCGGTTTTCTGCTCTTTTTTTGGAGCAGCTTTCTTGGGTTTTGCTTCCTCAGCCATGCGTCAACTTAAATAGAAATTTCCTAAATCCTAGTGAATACCTGTTTTGGCGTTCGGATTCCTCTGGACGCCCACTGTCTTTCGTGGTCCTTTGCGTGTTCGCGCATTGGTTTGAGTGCGCTGTCCGCGCACAGGGAGACTGCGTAGATGGCGTATTCCACGATAGCACTTGATGCCTTGGAGACGCTTCAGCGTCATCCCAATTTCACGGCGTAGATCGCCCTCGATCACATATTTCCCCTCTTGGATCGAGTGGACAATTTGTGAAAGTTGCTGCTCATTTAAATTCTTCGCGCGAATACTGTGGTCAATACCAGCGCGGTCCAGAATTTCCCGGGCGTTTACGGGACCAATTCCATATACATAGCGCAGTGAAATATCAATGCGCTTTTCACCAGGAATATCTACACCTAAAATACGTGCCATAATCTAAATCGTGTTTAACCCTGACGTTGTTTGTGCCGTGCGTTCGTGCAGATCACACGGATCACTCCTTTGCGACGCACTATTTTGCAATGCTCGCACAGCTTCTTTACAGAGGCTCTGACTTTCATGCGTTCAATTATTCTGTCTAACCATAATGCATCCCTTCGACAAATCGAAAGGCGACATCTTCACCGTTACTCGATCACCCAGTTCAATGCGGATGAGACTCAACCGCACTTTAACTGACGTATGCGCCAGCATACGATGGCCATTTGATAGTTCCACGCGGAACACACCACTCGGCATTAATTCGACTACAATTCCGTCAACTGTAATTCCTTCTTTGCTGGACACGTTAAAATCTCCGGCTCTTTATCCGTGATCAAAACGGTATGTTCAAAATGGGCAGATGGCATACCATCTTTTGTCACCACTGTCCAGCCGTCTTTCAAAATATCAACACCTGGCTGACCTGCATTGACCATAGGTTCAATTGCAATCGTCATTCCCGGTTTCAACTTCGGAGAAAACCCCGATCTCTCCACAAAATTTGGCACTTGCGGATCCTCGTGCATAGACCGTCCTACGCCGTGTCCTACAAATTCTCGAACGACACTAAAGCCGTTCATTTCCACATAGCTTTGAATCGCCCGCGATATATCAACCACTCGGTTCCCAGACAACGCTCGAGATATACCTTCATACAATGCTCTCTCCGTTACATCAATGAGTTTTTGTGATAATACATCACACCCACCCACTTTGACCGTTCGAGCTGTATCTCCGATAAATCCGTTCAACACCACTCCGACATCGACACTAATGGTGTCACCAAACTGCAATCGGCGGGTACTCCCCATCCCGTGCACAACCTCCTCGTTAACCGAAAGACACAAATTGCAAGGAAACCCTTTGTATCCCAAAAACGCACTCTTCCCCCCGAGTTCCTTGATCCTTGCGGCGGCAAACTCATCAACCTCACGAGTGGTCACCCCGGGTTGAATAAATTTACTAACCAACTCTAATACACTCCCTGCGGCACATCCAGCCAACCGCATCAACTCAATCTCCTTGGCGTTCTTAATGATTATCATGTAAGCGAGATTTTTCTCCTTTGCATGCAACCGTGTTCAAATTTCAAACAACTAACGCCCGCACTCACACTCAAATTGATTCTAATCGTAAACACCACTGGTTCAACACTGATCAGACACGACCTTTGATACGACCCTTTTTCAGGAATCCATCATAATGTCTCATCAGGAGATGAGTCTCCATTTGGCGCATGGTATCTAATAAAACACCGACCGTGATTAACATGCTTGTGCCACCGAAAAACTGTGTCACATAAGGGTCGATGTTAAACATGTCACCCAATAATTGAGGGATTAATGCGATCAGAGTCAAAAAGATGGCACCTGCAAGAGTAATTCGACTCATTGTGCGATGAAGAAAATCACTGGTCGCCTGACCCGGTCGCACCCCTGGAATATATCCGTTATTTTTCTTCAAATCGTCAGCGATCTGAATTTCGTTGAATTGGGTTGCGACCCAGAAATATGAGAAAAACAGGATCATCAATGTGAAAACCACGTAATAAATAAGATGTCCTGGTTCCATCGATCGTGCGGCTTCGCTGAAAAATGGGACATTCGTTAAATCTCCTAATTTGAGAAGGATGATCGCAGGGAACATCAAAATAGCTTGGGCAAAGATAATCGGCATGACGCCCGCATAATTCACACGCAAAGGCATGAATGAACTCCCACCCGCATAGACCTTCTTGCCCACATTGCGCTGGGCATATTGGACTGGAATTTTTCGTTGGGCTTGGGTGACAGCGATAACGCCTGCAACAACACCGCCCAAGAGAGCGAGAAGTCCGAGTGCATGAAACCCATTGAATTGTCTTTCCACGCCTTCTGGAGGGAAAAACATGGTCAAAGCAGCCTGTCCGGCCATGGGTAAATCAGCTAGGATGCCGACTGTAATAATGAGGGAAATACCGTTGCCAATCCCCCGCTCCGTGATCTGTTCCCCTAACCACATGAGAAGCAACGTGCCAGAGGTAAGGATTACAATGGTTTGGATTCGATACCACCAAAGGCTTTCGATCATCACGAGACGATCAACTCCAGGAAACAATTTTTCCGGGTGCTCCCAACCTAATGTCATCAACGTTCCGTGACCTAAGCACAATATCACCGTAAGAAACCGACCATATTGCACGATTTTTGCGCGTCCACCTTCTTCGCGTGCGAGTTTGCTCAAGGTCGGAACCACGGCACTCAACAGTTGAATAATGATCGTCGCGGTAATGTAAGGCATGATGCCCAAGGCACCGACCGCACATTTTTGCAAAGCCCCCCCTGTAAACAGGCTGTAGGTTCCCAGAAGTGATCCACTCATGGCCGCACCATTCTTGGCGAACCATGCCTGCAACGTCGCTCCATCCAAACCAGGAACCTGAACGTGAGCGATTAAGCGGCAAACCGCTAGCACAGCCACTGTGAAGAGGATGCGCGACTTCAATTCGGGAATCTTGAAGCAGTTAGAGAAAGTGTTAGCTATGGCTCCAAACATGCGGATGAATCAAAAAAAGGTTTTGGACCGAGAGGATCAAATATGCTTCGACGTTACGATCTCACAAGTGCCTCCCAAGGCCTCGATCTTTTGACGGGCGGTCGCACTAAAAGCACGAGCGACAACCGTGAGCTTGCGGGTAAGGTCACCCGTACCGAGAATCTTGATGCCATCCCCTCTGCCATTCGCAACATTGATCGTGCGGAGAGCAGCCTCGTCAACACGAGCACCGTCCTCAAAACGATTCAAGGAGCGCAAGTTAATTTCGACGTAATTTATCTTGTGCATGGCATTGCTGAATCCACGCTTAGGAATACGGCGAAACAACGGCATTTGACCGCCTTCAAACCCAGGACGAATTGAGCTACCAGATCGCGCGCTTTGGCCTTTGCCGCCACGACCGCTGGTTTTACCGTGACCGCTGGATTCACCTTGTCCTAATCGCTTACGGCGATGCTTGGCTCCAGGGCGAGGTTTTAAATCATGTAGACGCATATCAAAAAGATCAAATGGAAGGAACTACGGTTGCGGGTCGCATAGTTAAACCGCGGGTGCGATAAATGTCCTCGCGCAAGCGCAAGTTGAGCAGAGCATCCAAAGTTGCTTTCGCAACATTGGCCGCATTGCTTGAGCCCATGGATTTTGTTAGAATATCTTTAACACCAGCGGACTCTAGCACGGCGCGAACCGTCTTGCCGGCGATGATCCCCGTTCCGGGTGATGCAGGACGCAAAAGGACTTCGGCTCCACCAAATCGTGAAAGGACGTGATGGGGAATCGTGGTATTGCACAATGAAACTTTAACCATGTGTGCCTTGGCGTCTTCGCCGCCCTTTTTTATGGCGTCTGAGACTTCGACTGATTTTCCAAGGCCAAGACCGACACGTCCCTGTTTATCACCGACGACGACGAGTGCACTGAAGCTAAAACGGCGACCGCCTTTGACAACCTTGGAGGAACGATTTATGAAAACAACCTTCTCTGTGAGTTCGATTGCATCCTTGCCTCCGAATCCTCCCTCCCCTCCCTCGTTACGACCTCGGGGTCCACGACCACCGGGACCGCGCGGATTGCCGCCACGCCCACCAGGACCGCCGGGACCTCCACGTCCACCGGAACCTCCACGTCCACCGACTCCGGGACCTGCTCCGCGTCCGGCGAAACCGCCGCGACTACCGCCTTGGGTTTTGTTTGGTAAATCTGCCACGATAAAATCTCCTTTAAAAATTAAAACTGCAGCCCGCCTTCACGAGCAGCGTCCGCTAACGCTTTGACTTTTCCATGATAACGAGCACCAGCTCGATCGAAAACAACCGAACTGATTCCTGCGGCTTTGGCCGATTCCGCGGCCTCTTTGCCAATCAACGCTGCATTGGCAACATTGGCACGACCTTTGGAACATTTCTCGCCCTTTTTTAGGGTCGTGGCACTTACGAGTGTCCTACCGACAGAATCATCAATGAATTGGACGAAAACATTTCGACCTGTAAATTTTACAGCCATGCGTGGGCGCAATGTGGTGCCAACGACTTTTTTGCGAATACGCCAGCGGCGAAGCTGTCGTAGTTTATTCTTAGTTTGTGGTCTCATTTGATTAAGGCTGCGGATTTGGCCGCAACCTATTATAAAATTGTTGTAATATTTCCAAAAAATTACTGAACGGTCTTGCCTTCTTTGCGCTTAACCTTCTCATCAGAATAGCGGACACCCTTCCCTTTGTAGGGTTCCGGCGGATAATACGCGCGAATTTCACTGGCCACGAGTCCAACGACTTGTTTGTCAGGTCCTTCGATGGTGACCTTGGTGTTTTCTTCAACGGTAACCTTGATCTGGTCAGGTATAGGATAGTGAATGGGATGCGAGTATCCTAATGTTAAATTAACAATCTTCCCCTGAACAACAGCCTTGAAACCAACCCCTTGAATTTCAAGTTTCTTAACATAGCCATCACTAACTCCTTTGACCATGTTTTGAACAATGGAGCGTGTCAGTCCGTGCAGGGCTTTCGCTTGGGCATCATCACCATCTCGCGTGATAACCACTTGGTCATTATTCACGACCACGATGGAGCGCTTTGGAGCGTCGAAGCGAAGCTTTCCTTTAGGTCCATCCACCGAGATAAGGCGACCCTTGACCTCAACTTTGACATTGGCCGGGATGGTTACCGGTATTTTTCCAATCCGTGACATAACTTATAAAATTACCAGATAAAACACAGAATTTCACCGCCCACATTTTGCTTGCGAGCCTCAACACCGGTTAAAACACCTTTTGGAGTGGAGACAATCGAGGTGCCCATGCCGCCAAGAACACGAGGAATCTCCGTGGCTCCTGCGTAACGACGCAACCCTGGAGTGCTCACGCGACGCAAACCAACAATGACCCCTTTCCTGCCCTGATACTTCAAGCGTACCCGGAGAGTTTTAAGCTTGTTGCCCTCTACATTGAAATCGGTGACATAGCCCTCACGTTTTAGAATGCGGGCAATGCTCTCCTTCATTTTGGAGTGAGAAACTTCGATCTCGGGTAGCAATGCCTGGCTTGCGTTACGGATGCGGGTCAATAGATCTGAAATGGGATCGCTCATATAATTACCAACTTGACTTTGTCACTCCCGGAATGAGGCCATTCAATGCCAACTCGCGAAAGGTAAGGCGGGAACATCCAAATTTACGTATAAATCCATGGCGACGACCACTCATGGAACAACGATTTGTCATCCGCACAGGACTCGCATTTTTGGGAAGTTTGATCAACCCTGCGTAATCTCCTTTTGCCTTAAGCTCCGCACGGAGCTTGGCGTATTTTTGAACGGTCGCGCGTTTTTTCTTTTCGCGCTCCAACCA
>CAMBHS010000081.1 GCA_945867235.1 Akkermansia muciniphila | reverse complement strand
CAACCACTCGATATCTTCGGATCCAATCAGCCGTCCTTGCAATCGTTGTTTTACTTCCATCCCAGAACATTGAACCGATTTGATCCGGTAGTCCAGCCTTCTCACCAACAACTTCGGGATGCTCGGCTTCCTTTCCAAGTTGTTCAGTGCAACTTGCCAAGCACTAATTCAGTCACTAAGTTATGGAATATTTATGAAGCAACGCCTTCTGTACATTCTCTTGATTACGGTCCTGGGTTTGAATTTATTTGTCGGGGCGCAGATTTATCTCAGTTCTGCCCAGGCGGCAGAAAAGGAAAATGTCTATTCCCATGTCGAGCTTTTCATGCGCGTTCTGGAACGCGTGCGGCAGGATTATGTTGATGGAGCTGATTTGACCTATAAGGATCTCATTTATTCTTCTTTGCGTGGGATGATCGGAACTCTGGATCCACATAGCGAATTCATGGAACCCGTGAAATTTACCGAGTTGAAAAATGATACTGAAGGTGCATTCGGTGGTGTCGGAATTGTGGTAGGTCTTCGGGACGGGGTTTTGCAGGTGGTGGCTCCGATGGAGGATACTCCTGCTTATGAGGCAGGAATCATGGCTGGAGATAAAATAATAAAAATTGATGGGCGAGGTACTGAAAAAGTGACGATGGGTGACGCCGTGAAACGACTTCGTGGAGAGCCAAATTCTGAGGTGACACTGACGATGTCGCGTCCAAGTTGGACCGAGCCAAAGGACTTTAAGCTGAAGAGGGCAGTGATCAAAGTTGCCACCGTCAAAGATATCAATAATCGGGGAGAATTCCCGATTGGAGACAATAAAATTGGTTATGTCCGATTAACCCAATTCGGAGAACAAACTGCGGGTGATCTCCTCGCGGCACTCAAGAAAATGACCGGTTTAGGCATGAATGGCCTCGTTCTGGATTTGCGAAATAATCCAGGTGGCCTTCTTGATCAAGCGGTCAAAGTTTGTGAAATGTTCCTGCCTCGGGGGCAGTTGATTGTTTCTACCGAAGGCAGGGTTTCAAGGGTCAAGGCAGAGGAGTATCGTGCAACCGGACGCGACCAGTTTCCCAAGCTCCAGATCGTTGTCTTGGTGAATAACGGAAGTGCGTCAGCTTCCGAGATTGTGTCAGGCTGCTTGCAGGATTTGGGACGTGCTTATGTGATGGGTGAGCAGACCTTCGGGAAAGGTTCTGTCCAGAGCATATTGCCGCTTCAAGATGGGTCTGCGTTGCGCCTTACTACCGCGAAGTATTACACTCCAAGTCATAAGGTGATCCACGAAAATGGAATCAAGCCAGACAGCATTATTCCCACCACCCAAGAAGAGGAGGAAGCCCTGTATCTAAAAAAACTGACTGGCGGAATCGAAAGCCTCGATGAGTCTCAGCGAGCACGCGTGCGGAATGTTCGAGATGTCCAACTGGATCGTGCCAATGATTTTCTCAAAGGTATGGTGATATTTCGAGAGCGTGCGAATTCGTCCGGACGTGAACCCAATAAGCTCGCTGCGCAATGAGGCTGTTAGCCTTCGAAACATCGTGTGACGAAACCAGTGTTGCGGTGATTCGGGATGGGGTGGTGGTTTCCAATGTGGTTTCTTCACAAATCAAACTTCACGAAGTTTACGGCGGGGTAGTTCCTGAATTAGCGACACGTGAACATTTGCAAAACCTTCCTTCTGTTGCACTCGAAGCTCTTCGCCAATCGGGCACAAAACCGGACGAACTTGATGCGATTGCAGCAACCCAAGGTCCCGGGTTGCCCAGCGCACTCATGATTGGTCTCCAGACCGCACAAGCGATGGCTTTCTCACTCCAAAAGCCATTTTACGGGGTCAATCATCATGAAGCCCATTTGTATTCACCTTGGATCACAGGGGTGCCTGCGCGTGCTTGTTTTGACACATTCGAGCCTTCAGTTTCGTTGATCGTCAGTGGTGGACATACTTTGTTGGTGCATGTGAAATCGGAGCTCGATCATAGAGTTCTCGGAGCCACAGTGGATGATGCTGCGGGTGAGTGTTTCGATAAAACTGCCAAAATGATCGGACTTCCATACCCCGGTGGACCCGCTTTGGAGCAACTTGCAATTGGAGGAAATCCAGCCGCATACATGTTTCCAAGACCGATGATGCATGACGCGAGTGATGATTTCAGTTTTAGTGGATTGAAGACCTCAGTTCGCTATTTCTTGCGTGACAATCCGTCGATCTTTTCATCCTCCTCAGGATTGAGGGACTTATGTGCAAGCGTTCAATCGGCCATTGTGGAAGTGTTAGTGACAAAGACCGTGCGGGCTGCCCGACGGCTTCGAGTGGGATGTATCACAGCTTCCGGAGGCGTGACGTGCAATCGGTCGTTGCGAAAAGAAATGGAAATCCATTGCCTTAAAAATGGCTTGAAATTGCGCATCGCTGAACCCGCTTTTTGCACCGATAATGCGGGGATGATCGGAATTCTTGCTGAACGTAAAATCCTTAAAAGGGTCCTCTCGACAGGGCTTGCCAACGAGATCAATCCATCATGGTCGCTCGATTGAACAAATTCCCGCTATTCGTTATTAGATTTCAAACGTTGGTATCAAGAATTCGTTTCAGATAATGCCCTGTCCAACTTCCCGCAGTGGCTGCGATAGTTTCTGGGGAGCCCTGTGCCATAAGATTTCCACCGTTTGTTCCTCCTTCTGGACCTAGGTCGATCACCCAATCAGCGGATTTTATCACATCCAGGTTATGCTCGATAACGAGTAGCGTGTTTCCAAAAGACCTGAGTTTGAAAAGCACATCCAAGAGTCGGGCAACATCGTGAAAATGAAGACCCGTTGTCGGCTCATCGAGAATGTAAAGTGTGCGGCCTGTCGATTTACGGGCAAGTTCGGAAGCCAGTTTGATCCGCTGAGCTTCCCCACCACTGAGTGTGGTCGCGGACTGGCCCAAACCGATATAACCTAAGCCCACTTCGGCTAGTGTTGTGCAAAGCTGGTGAATCGATGGGATTGCCCTGAAAAAATTCACTGCCTCATCCACAGTCAACGCCAGAATTTCCGCAATGTTCAACCCTTTGTAAGTGATTTCAAGCGTCTCCCGATTGTAACGGAGTCCGTTACATTTTTCACAGGTGACATAAACGGGTGGCAAAAAATGCATTTCGATCATGATAAGTCCATCCCCTTTGCACTGTTCACACCTTCCGCCTTTCACGTTGAAGCTAAAGCGTCCCGTTGCGTATCCACGAATCTTCGATGCAGGCAATTTAGCGAGGAGGTCTCGGATATGGTCAAACATTCCCGTGTAAGTCGCAGGATTGCTGCGAGGAGTGCGCCCGAGAGGCGATTGATCGACGACGATTGCCTTTTCCAACTGTTCGATCCCGTTCAGTTCGCGATGAGCCCCAGGGCGTTCTTTGGAGCCATACCATTTCCGGAATAATGTTCGGCGTAACACATCCTCCACCAATGTACTTTTTCCTGAGCCGCTCACTCCTGTGACGCACGTTATGGTTCCCAACGGAATGCGAATATCCAAATTTTTAAGGTTATTCTCTGTCGCTCCGAGTATTTCGATGAACCCTTTTTCATTCGAGGGCTGGATCCGTTTTTTTGGAATCGGCACAGCGTATTCTCCATTGAGATATTTTGCTGTGAGAGATTTCGGATTTGCCAACACCTGAGCCAATGTTCCTGCAGCCACCAATTCTCCTCCATGAACCCCCGCACCGGGTCCAAGATCGATCACGTAATCAGCTCGCCGAATGGTATCCTCATCATGTTCCACGACGATGACGGAATTCCCTGCGTCCCGTAGATTTTCCATGGACTCTAATAACCGATCATTATCTCGTTGGTGAAGTCCAATGCTGGGCTCATCCAAGATATACAAAACGCCCACGAGTCCAGCGCCTATCTGTGTTGCAAGTCGAATCCGTTGGGCTTCACCCCCGCTCAGGGTTCCGCTCTCTCGATTCAAAGTAAGATAACCCAAGCCCACATCAGACAGAAATTTAAGTCGTTTTTGGATTTCACGAATCAAATCGTTTCCTATTTTGCGCTGAAAATCCGACAAGGTCAGATTTGCAAAAAACTTTTGCGCCTCCATTACGGACAATGAACAGACATCCATAATAGACAGCCCTGGTATGGCAACTTCAGAGTTCTCAACCTCTTGAACTTTCGAGGCGGTTCCGAGTGTCACAGCCCGAATCTCAGGTTTGAGGCGTGCTCCATTGCAAGCATCGCAGTCCATGGGACTCATGAATCCCTTCAGTCGATTCCTTGTAAACTCACTTTCACTTTCCTGATACAGTCGTTGTAAATTAGGAATAACCCCTTCAAACGCACGGGTGATTTTCGACGGTTTTCCTGCACGATTGAAAATAAAATCCAAGTCGGTGCTCCCGGAACCTTCCATCAGGGCGGTCTTAAAACTTTCAGGAAGTGAATGGTAGGGGGTCTCTAAACTCACATCGTAATGTTTGGTGATCCCGCGTAGCAGGGCTTTGTAATAAAGGATCATCCGTTTTCCACCTCGTCGCCAAGGCAGAAGGGCACCGTCTTCCAAACTTTTCTCGGCATTCGGCACGATTAACGCGGGATCAAATATTAATTTTTGACCTAACCCATGGCAAACAGGACAGGCTCCGGATGGAGAATTAAATGAAAAATGTTTACTGGTGAGACGATCAAAAGTTTGACCCGTGGCGGGGCTGTACATCCGGTTAGAATGGTTCATCTCAACCCACGCATTGGCGGCAGTGTCTTCGACCAGTTGATGCAAGGTTACGAGATCACCGTTGCCCCATTGCAGTGCGGTTTCCACTGAGTCGCCTAATCGAACTCGGATTTTTTCATCGACCACCAAGCGATCGATGACAGCCTCGATCGTATGAAGTTTTTTAGGATCCAGTTTGATTCGGCCATTAATGGTGAGTTCTACGATGTCCCCATCAATTCGGGCTCTGACAAACCCTTCTCGAGCCATTCGCTCGATCACATCGCGAAATTCTCCTTTTTGTTTACGCACTAGGGGAGCCAAAACCAACACGCGAGTTCTGAGGGGCAGTTCAAGCAACCGATCCACGATATCACTCGAGGATTGGTGATTGATCGGTTGACCGCTCACGGGACAGTGCGGTTGGCCAATAACCGCATAGAGCACCCGCAAAAAATCGTAAATTTCTGTAGTCGTGGCGATGATGGATCTTGGATTATTTCCGGCACCGTGTTGGTCGATGGCGATTGCTGGCGATAAACCTTCGATATAATCCAATTCAGGCTTTTTGAGTTGATCCAGAAACTGCCGTGCATAGGCCGAAAGAGATTCGACATACTTACGTTGGCCTTCAGCATAGATAGTATCGAAAGCCAAAGATGATTTTCCAGAACCACTCAAGCCCGTGATCACCACAAACTGATCACGTGGAATATTGAGTGTCAGGTTCTTGAGATTATGCTCTCGCGCACCGCCAATTCGAATAAACTCTTTCCCCATAATTTAAACACCCGTCATCTGTCAATGCCCCCCAATTGTCGAAACATCTAGGATCGAATCCTCCCGCCACGAGGCTTCGCTCTGTAAAGGAAATTCATCCCTCCCTCGGCTTCCTGATCAATCAATTTTGTCACAATCTCATCGCATCGGTAGTTTAGAATGAGCCTTGGCGTTTTTTAATCATAACGGATGGTTCAATTTGATCGAAACTCATTTTTTCGATCACTGCAATTCTTTCGCTGGTCTTTCTAAACCATTTTTGCAGGGTTTTTTTAAGTGGTCTGGCGAATGCTTAACGCAGGGGTGGTTGTAATCGTCGCAGTTTTCATTCTATGAACAGTCCGATTGATAGTCGTCAATTAAACGCTTTCACATCTTTGGCTCGGTTGGGGAGTTTCACACAGGCCGCGAAAGAACTGTTCCTATCACAATCTGCGGTGAGTCATTCGATGCGGGCACTAGAAACCGACGTGGGATGCCGCCTTTTTGATCGAATTGGTAAAAAAGTATTTTTGACTCAAGCGGGTGAAACTCTCCAGATGCATGCCGAAAAAATATTGGGGGAAATGCAGTTGGCACGCCGCAACCTTCAACACCTCGGTAAATGGGGGAAGGTTCGATTACGTATCGGAGCGAGTTCTACGGCGTGTCAACACATCATCCCTGAGGTCTTGTTAGAATTCCGAAAACACTACCCAGATTGTGCCATTGAAATCGAACCGGGAGATGCCATGCATGTCATTGATGGGTTGATGACCCATCGGATCGACCTTGCGATCGGTATGGAAATCCAATCGGAGCATCCACTGATATTTCACCACCTATTTCACGATGAATTAAAGTTTATCACCGCACCGGAACACGCTTGGGCGATCCAAAAACAGGTCAATCGGGAGAATTTAAACAAGCAGCATTTTATATTATACGATCGCAACAGCCTAACTTCGCGCCTTATCGAAGACTATTTTAGAGAAGAAAAAATTGTGCTCCATACATTTATCGAATTGGGGAGCATGGAGGCCATTAAGGAGTTAGTTAAAGTAAACCTTGGGGTTGCAATCCTAGCACCTTGGATAGCCCGTAAAGAGATTCAAACCGGAAGTCTTGTTCCACATTCGATAGGACGGCGAAAATTAAAACGCAACTGGGGTATTCTGCATTGGAAGGAGAAACGATTGGGTTTACCTGAGGAGACATTTATCACGATTTGTAGAAACGTCACAGCTCAGCTTCTGACTCCAGATTCACCTTAAAACATGGGTTGCATTGCTTACAAACAACACCACAACGGAGAATCATTCCATGATTGGCATACATCCTTTTTTTGACCAGAATCTGGGCTGTGCCAGAAACTCCTCCGGAATTACTACAGTTGGTCAATAGCTTGGGAATAGGTAATTCATCACGGCATATTTTTCTGTGTGCCGATCCCACAGAGGCAAAATGCTGTTCAAAAGAGGTCGGGCTTACGGCTTGGGAATATCTGAAAAGCAGATTGAAAACATTGGGACTTACGAGATTGAATGGAGGAGTTCTGAGAACAAAGGCGAACTGCCTGCGGATTTGCATAAGGGGACCGGTGGCCGTCGTCTATCCAGAAGGAATTTGGTATCACTCATGCCATCCAGAGGTCATGGAGCGGATTATCCAGGAGCATTTAATCAATGGGAATCCCGTCAAGGATTTCATTTTTGCAGAGGCTCCTCTCAACAGCAATAATCACTGACAAGATTTCGATTTCAGCTCAGTATCCACACATGTTCAACCCCTCTATTATTGGAACTGTTTTTGGGATGGCTGTGTGTTGTTGAGGATTGTTAAATATTATTTCGTTTAATCGCGTCAATCATTCCATGTCAATTGTATCGAAACAATTATTTAGAATGATGCAATGGGTCTTCATCAGCGGGTTTTTGTTGCAACAAATTGTTGCCCAATCCGGCACGCTCCCGGGTGGTGATGTGGATTTTTTCGAAAAACAGATCCGCCCACTTTTGGCGGATCGTTGTTATAAATGTCATTCCGAGCAGAGCGAAAAACTCAAAGGAGCTCTAAAGGTAGATTCGCGGGAGGGACTTTTGCGTGGAGGTGAAACAAGAACCGCATTGGTGCCGGGTCATCCAGAGAAGAGCTTGTTGATTGAGGCGGTCAATTACACCAATCCAGACTTGCAAATGCCTCCCAAGGATCGCTTGTCCACTGAAGAAATCGCTCTTTTGACGTTGTGGGTGAAGCATGGTGCTCCTTGGCCGAAGTCATCTCGGGCTTCCTCAAATCCTGCAGGGTCAGCGACGACAACCGGTATCGATATCGATCAACGCAAACGAGATCACTGGGCATGGCAACCCGTTGTGCAATCGAAATTGCCGAGGGTGAACAATCCTGCTTGGGGTTTCAACCCTGTTGACCAATTCATCCTAGCAGGATTGGAGAAAAACCATGTCAAACCTGCACCGGATGCAGATAAGCTGGTTCTGATCCGTCGGCTTTACTTTGACTTAGTTGGACTGCCGCCAACTCCCGAGGAAGTGGCTCATTTCATTAATGATGATAGCCCAACGGCTTATCTCCAATTGGTAGACCGCCTTCTCGGTTCACACCGATTCGGAGAACTTTGGGGGCGGCATTGGTTGGATCTGGTCAGATATTCGGAGACGCTGGGTCATGAGTTCGATTTTGAAATTCCAAATGCTTACCGCTACAGAGACTATGTGGTCAGGGCACTGAATGCGGATGTTCCATATGACCAGTTTTTGCGCGAACACCTTGCAGGTGACCTGCTAGATAACCCTAGAATCAATCCAGATTCAGGAGAAAACGAATCGTTGATCGGCCCGGGTTTTTACTGGTTGGGACAGCAAACTCATTCCCCTGTAGATGTTAAGGCTCATCAAAGCGAATTCATCGACAATCAAATCGATGTCCTGTCGAAAACATTTCTTGGCTTAACGGTCGCTTGTGCTCGTTGCCATGATCATAAATTCGATCCGATCCCAACGCGTGATTATTATTCCTTATATGGAGTGCTTTCGAGTTCTCGATATTCTCAACGCTCGCTCCTAACTCCAGAAAAAAACAGGACAACTCTACAACACATTGCCACGGGTAAAGGCAATATCCGTGATGATTTGATTGATCTTTGGCTACCTCAAAGCAAGGAGATCACAAATTATATCGCCGCCTTACAAAGCCCAACTAATGCTTCATTACGTGCTGGTTTAAATACAAATAAACTCAACGCCCTGAAGCAATCTTTGGACGATTGGGCAAAATTACCCTCCATCAATAAAGCAACTCCCACGATGCTTTGGGTGGACGCCTCAAATCCGTCCTCGTTGAATGACTGGACGGTTGAAGGAGATGCATTTCGAGATGCGATGGTTTCCGTCAACGAAACACTAATTCTCGACAATGACCACCCCCCAAGGTTGGTGGTCGAACCCATGGTGCACAGCGGACGATTGTCGGGTCGTTTGCAGGGTGCAATTCGCTCTCCCACGATGACGATTACAAATCGTTTTCTTCACCTGCGCGTGGCGGGTCGAGAATCACGATTCAACATCATAGTAGATAATTTCTTGATCATCCAAGATCCGATTTACGGTTCGCTTCGAAGGGTAATGGATCGAGAAGAATTGAACTGGATCACAATTGATTTGGAACGTTGGAAAGGGCATCGCGCCTATGTGGAATTCAGTGACTACCCAACGCGTGACCTAGGAAGTGGTGGAAAAGGAGCCTACGGGGAAACCGGCTGGATTGCTTTTACTCATATCGTAAAATCCGATCTGTCAACCCCACCGGAAATTGGAGTTCCTACCTTTAAGAATAAACCAGAGCTACCTTTAATCTCTCAACTGGAGAATGAATTATCGCTGATCAAGCGACAATCGAACCAACCGGCAATGCTCCTCTCACTGTTGGTGAGACATGGTTTTTTTGATCACTCAAAACTTGATGTGGGTGCCATGAAAATCCTCGAGAATAAACTTTCGCACAACCCTCGAGCCCCTTCCATGGCTGATGGAACAGGGCTGGATGAGTCTATATTCGTGCGTGGAAATCATCGATTGGAAGGAGAAAATGCGCCCCGTCGTTTTCTGGAAGCGGTCGATGGAAAGTCCCGTCCGTCATTTAAACTTGGAAGCGGACGTCGCGAGCTCGCTGAACGGATGCTTCATTCTGAGAATCCATTTCCAGCTCGTGTTGCGGTTAATCGCGTTTGGCACCATCTTTTTGGGCGTGGAATCGTCGCCAGCACGGACGATTTTGGTAAATTGGGTCAGGAACCGACCCATCCGGAACTTTTGAATTGGCTGGCAAGCAACTACAGGTCTGATCTCGGTTGGTCCACGAAAAAGCTCATCCGCCTACTCGTAACTACCCGCACTTACCGCATGTCGAGCAAGGTCTTGGATCAGTCCGCTGAACAGGCGGATCCCTCAAACTTGATGTGGCATCGAATGCCGATCAAACGTTTGGAAGGGGAGGTCATTCGAGATACGATCTTGGCACTTTCTGGCAGGTTGGATGAATCGATGTATGGCGTTAGTGTCCCTGTGCACCTCACCGAGTTCATGGAAGGTCGGGGTAGACCTGGACATAGTGGTCCGATCGATGGAGCGAGACGACGCAGTATTTATCAGGAAGTGCGCCGCAACTTTCTTTCTCCTTTGATGCGCACCTTCGATATGCCGGTTCCTTATTCGACTGTGGGACGCCGCACCGTTTCCAATGTTCCCGCCCAATCCCTTATTTTGCTCAATGATCCCTTCATCAAAGATGAAAGCATGAACTGGGCGAAACGGGTCATGAAATCCAAGGACGATGGGGCGTTGGGTATCATTCGGAGGGTTTACCAACAAGCATTCGGAAGAGAGCCGACCTTGGAAGAACTTCAACAATCAAATGAGTTTCTTACGGAGCAGGCAAAACTCCACGGCACAATCGGAATTGATGAATCCACAGTTGCTGACCTTTGTCATGTGCTGATCAACGTCAAAAGCTTTATTTACATAAATTGAAACAGATGGATACGCGTCGAATTTTAATATCCAGAAGAGAAGCTTTGAGTCGCTCCGCCAATGGATTTGGGGCATTGGCCTTTTTTTCCATGATCCAAGCACAAGCAGGTTTGGGCGGGCAATCGCCTCTATCCGCCAAGCCTCCGCAGTTTCCTGCCAAGGTTAAAAACATCATCTTTCTATATATGGACGGTGGGCCATCCCAAGTGGACACCTTTGATCCCAAACCGCGTTTGCAAGAGGAGAATGGGAAACCATTTAAGATGAAGATGGAGCCCACGCAGTTTAATAATAATGGCAATACACTGGGTTCTCCTTGGAAGTTTTCACAATATGGAAAAAGCGGATTGCCTATCAGTGAGCTATTTCCAAACGTGGCGAAACATGCGGACAACCTGTGTGTCATTCGTTCGATGACCTCTAATTTTTCGGAGCACACTTCCGCTAATTATTTCCTGCACACAGGGCTCGGACTATCGGGGCGACCCAGCATGGGAGCGTGGGTCACCTATGGTCTTGGGTCGGTGAATCAAAATCTCCCAGGGTATGTCGTCCTTAATGGCGGATTGGTTCCTCCGGGAGGGTTGGATAATTTTGGGAGCGGGTTTTTACCTGCCAGTTATCAAGGTTCCATTTTGAGGGCGGGTGTAAAGCCCCTCGCCAACATCAGTCCATTGGAACCAAAACCAGGGTTGCAGGAAAACAAACTCAGTCTGCTCAAAAAATTGGATGCTGAGGTTGTTCGGGAATTTGGCGTCGCGGATCAATTGGAATCTGCCATCACCAATTACGAACTTGCGTATCGAATGCAAAGTGCCGTCCCAGAGTTGGCGGACCTTAAAGGCGAAACGGAAGCAACAAAGAAACTTTACGGGTTAGATTCGGATAACCCCAATCTTCGAAGTTACGCATCCCAATGTATTGTGGCACGGAGACTCGTGGAACGTGGGGTGAGGTTTATAGAACTCACTTGCTCGCAAACGGGTGGGAACGACAGATGGGATCAGCATTCCAACTTATTCAAAGGTCACAATGAAAATGCCCGAGCTGTTGATCAGCCGATTGCTGGGTTGTTGCACGATCTTAAAGCCCGGGGTCTGTGGGACAGCACATTGGTAGTCTGGGCGGGAGAATTTGGTCGAACCCCGTTCGCCCAAGGCAATGACGGTCGTGATCACAATCCATACGGGTTCTCAATTTGGTTGGCAGGCGGTGGAATCAAAGGAGGATTCGTGTACGGGGCAACCGATGAATACGGTTACAAAGCTGTGGAAAACAAAGTCACCATCCACGACCTGCATGCGACAATGCTGCATCTCTTGGGTATGGATCATACCAAACTCACTTTTCGATTTTCCGGACGCGACATGCGCCTGACGGATGTTCACGGTGAGGTTGTCAAAGCCATCTTAGCCTAATCACTGGGATAATTTTCTTTATCCAATGTTGCCGTAATTAATTTTGAGAGCCCAACGGGGACGGTGAAAACCACAGAGATGTGTAGAGATCAACGGTGAAAAATCTCGCACTTTAATCTTTGTATTCGAGGCAATTTTAGCGATGCTGTCCTTTTGAATTATGGACGTCCGACTCCCAAAGCTTGGTGAAGGTGCCGAATCCGGCGTAGTGGTTAGCATTGCTGTTAATGAAGGCGATGTCGTGACCAAAGGGCAGATAATTCTCGAAATCGAGAATGAGAAAGCAGTCACAGCCATCCCCAGCTCCGAGGCCGGTATCGTGGGTCAAATTAGTATCAAAGTCGGTGAGAAGATCACTGTGGGGCAGTTGATTTTTAGTCTCAAAGGTTC
>CAMBHS010000080.1 GCA_945867235.1 Akkermansia muciniphila | reverse complement strand
GCCGCCGCAACTGGAGGAGCACTTCGGATTTGGTTTGTTGGCTCATATAATAGTGCATCTCTTGGGTAACACCGACTTTTGGCGCAACGTTGCGTTCTCACCTCGCCTAAAGCACTCCTCCGGTAACAAAACTTTTGGCGCAGATCGCTCTTGAAAAAACTGTGATAAAACTCTTTACATTGTGAGGCTTTTCAGTTGACGCTGTGTCATGCCCGAGCGTTTCATTGTAGGGTAATTGATTCATTGGATTTCCCTTGGTTTGAAAAGGTTCGGAATTGTAGTTGAGATTCACAGGTTTAGACCCAATTTCTCAAGGTTTTTGAGATTATGAGGGTTTGGTCAACTATCGAGAGGTCAAAAATGAAACCGTGCGAATTCCTTAAAAAATGCTTCATGAGAGCATGGCTTGGAGGTCTGCTCCTATCGGGGCTGGCTTCTTTAACCCAACTATCCGCGAGTCCGTTCACCTACCAAGGGCGTCTGAGCGAAGGAGGGGTGATTATTGACTCAGGTCAATATGAAATGACCTTCATCCTTTGGGACGCCGCTTCAGAAGGCAAAGCTGTCGGGAGCCCTGTGATCATCGCCCCCGTGGCTACGGACAATGGTATTTTCAATGTCACATTGGATTTTGGGTTGGACTCGTTCAATGGCGCAGCACGTTGGTTGCAAATTTCAGTCCGAAATTTTCAGAGTACGGAGGAAAGGCAGGTGTTGTCGCCCCGCCAACCCGTGAATTCTGCCCCACAGGCGATTATAGCCCGATCCGTGGTGGATGGATCCATCACAGCCTCCAAGGTGGGTGGAATCCTCAATAGCTCAAGCATTCCCAATTTGGATGCATCCAAATTAACCACGGGAGTGCTCAAGGATTCATTACTGAGTTCTGCCATCGCTCGATCTTCTGATGTCGACAGAACTATCGCGACACAGTTAACCCAGCTCTTATCAGGGGCGACGTTTGCATCGGCAGACCCTGCGGACTCAACGATGTTAGCGAGTGGAATGAAAACCGTGGCAACAATCAATGCCCCAGCCTGGGTGAATGGAACCACGACAGGTCAACTTTCAGCAAGGTCGGGTCAAAGTGCTGTTTGGACGGGGCAGGAAATGATTGTTTGGGGAGGCACGATCGGGACGAGCACCTATTCTTCCTCGGGTTCGGCTTACCGTCCTGATGTGGATACTTGGGTGACGGTATCTACCGTTTCGGCTCCAACGCAACGCACCGACCATAGTGCTGTTTGGACGGGCACCGAAATGATCATTTGGGGTGGGTTTTCTGGCAATGAATACCTCAATTACGGAAAGAAATTCTCGCTTGCCAAAGGTAAGTGGAGTGCCGTTTCGACCCAGGCAGAACCAACAGCCCGGGATACTCACGTAGCGGTTTGGGCTGGTAATCGTATGGTGATCTGGGGCGGTGAAAATTTTACCGGTGTTTTGAACAACGGTGGATTGTATGATCCTACGACCGACACATGGTCCTCGATTCCTTCGGCGAACGCGCCCGCCGCTCGATCCCAAGCCTCGGCAGTTTCGACTGGAAATGGTCTCATTGTTTGGGGAGGGGTAGGGGAACGGAAATTCTTAAATTCCGGTGCCCAACTTGTAATCGAAAATGGCCTTCCTGGGCTCGAGTGGAGAACCATCAGTGATGTAAATGCTCCGTCGGAGCGGATCGGTCATACGGCTGTTTGGACGGGAAGCAAGATGATCATCTGGGGCGGCTTGGATTCATCCGGCACATTGGGGGATGGGGCGATTTACGATCCTGTTGCGAATTCTTGGGCACCTGTGAATAATTCCAACGCACCGACCGCACGGAATTCGCATGCAGCGGTCTGGACGGGATCAGAAATGGTGGTGGTAGGAGGAGAAACCGCGAGTGGAGCGACGTCCACAGGCGGTGCCTATGATCCTTCGACGGATAAATGGCGCGTCTTGAGTAACCCCGGTTTCCCTGTCGCCCGGAGCGGATCGTCTGCCGTTTGGACCGGGAGCGAGGTAATGGTCTTCGGGGGGAGTAAAAACGGAACGTCACAAGCTTCATTGCAACGACTTACTCCACAGCCTACTTGGTATTTCTATCGTAAACCTTAACAACCAAGAGACAAACCACCATGGCGTTGAATTGTAAGGATCCGATCAGGTAATAACGTGCGTGGGGCATTCTGATGAGTTCAGTGAGACATAAATGTCGATCTATCCAACGAACATTCCGATAGGATAATGAAGCTTCCTCCTAAATATCAGGTGATTCAAAGGGCAGCAGCGGTTTGGCGATGGGCAACCTGCTTCAAGGTGGCTCTGATGTTTTTGACGATTCACGCGGTGACGGCGAGCCAGTTTTCTATTGAACCCTATGTTTTTTCATCGGGGGGTTCCTCCAGTTCTAATGACCGCTATAGTGTGACGGGTACAATAGGCCAGGTGGATGCCGGGGAAACCTTGACCGGCGACACGTTTTCCATCGCCGGAGGTTTTTGGAACCTGTTGCAGGTCACTGATAAAAATTCAGCTCTGATAACGATTTCAAGCCTGACCCATGAATATGATGGATATCCCAAGGCCGTGTCGGTCACGACCTTTCCTTCGGGATTGGAGGTCAAACTGACTTACAAAGGGAATTTGAATCCGCCGTCGAATGCCGGCACTTATGAGGTGATCGCCTCCATAGCCGACGCCACTTATAATGGAACCGCAACTGCCACCTTAGTGATCACTAAAAAACAGGCGGAGGTTGCGTTGGAGAACTTGAGTTTGATCTATGACGGTGAGAAACGAACAGTTGGTGCCGTGACGATTCCGAACGGTTTAGCCGTCAGGTTCGCTTATAATGGTTCCTTTGAATCACCGCGAAACGCCGGAGTTTATTCCGTTGTAGGAACTGTGTCTGATACTAATTACAAAGGTAGCGTGACTAATATATTGGTCATCAATAAAGCCACAACACCAATCCTATTTTCAAATCTGAATCAAACCTACAATGGAGCAGCAAGAATCCCTACGGCAAAAGTTGTTCCGTATGGTTTAGCGATCGTATTTTCCTACAATGGTTCCGCACAGCCGCCCGTCAACGCGGGCACCTATAAAGTTGTGGGGAATATCGAGGATGTGAACTATTCAGGAAGTGAGACCAACACATTGGTAATAGGTAAGGCTACCCCCTTAGTGAATTGGGTGAACACACTGCAATCCTACGATGGTTCTCCCAAGGTGATTCAAGTGGCGACAACCCCCGCCAATTTACAGATTTCCCTGACCTACAATGGGTCATCCATAGCTCCCGTCAACGCCGGCACCTATACGGTATTAGGTTCCGTCTCAGACACGAATTACAAGGGCACATTCATTAGTTCATTAATCATTAATAAAGGGGCTGTAACTCTTGAAATGGTGAATCTGAATCAAACTTTTGATGGAACTGGAAAAGTAGTCAATGTCACCACCAGCCCCGGCAACCTTCCATTGTCAATAACCTATGATGGTGCGGTTCAGGCCCCAACAATCGTGGGAAGTTACACCGTGGTTGCCACCGCCTCGAGTGCCAATTACTTCGGTCGTTCCACCAATGTATTAACGATTCACAAAGGGTTAGCATCCGTGTCATTGACGAACTTGGCTCAAACTTATGATGGATTGGAGAAAGCGGTAAAGGCAACCACAACCCCGGGTAATCTGCCTGTAAAGATAACCTACAATGGTTTGGATAAGGCTCCCGTCAATGCGGGCAAGTATCCTGTTGTAGGGAGTGTGACAAGCTCAAGTTATGAAGGGGAGGTCTCCAGCTTTTTGATAATTAGCAAGAGTGAGGCTGTGATTAATTTTGCGAGTTTAGCCCAAACTTATAACGGGTCGGGAAAAGCAGTCAAAGCAACGACTGTCCCGGAAGGGTTACCTGTGGCCTTAACGTATAACGGTTTATATTCGCCCCCTACCAATGCGGGAATCTATAAAATTGTCGCGACCGTGGAGCATGCTAATTACTCGGCCATCAAAACAAACGTGCTCACCATCGGAGCAGTGCCGGTGTATATTACCCGACAACCGGTGAGCACGGTAGTAGAGTTGGACAAACCCACGAGCATAACGGTCAACCACGGTGGATCGCCTCCATTCAGTTATCAATGGATCAAAGATGGATCGATTCTTAAAGGTCAAACGAATCGGTCCGTAGCGTTCACTCCGTTACAGTTTACCGACATCGGCACCTACAATTTGATGATCAGCAATCCAAAAGGAATGGTGCTCAGTCTTCCCGCAAGGTTGAGTGCAACTAATGCTCCGTTACATGCTTGGGGATCCAACAATAAAGGACAATCCGGTGGCAATACTCAGAACAACATAAACGCGCCGACGAGTTTGATTACCAATGTGGTCGCGGCTGGGGTTGGTGGATCGCACTCTCTCATCCTCAAAGGGGATGGACGTCTTTTTAGCTTGGGCAACAATTCCAATGGTCAGTTAGGTGATGGAACAACAACGAGCAGCTCGGTTCCGCTTTACGTGGGTAGCAACGTGATCGCCGTGGCGACCGGTCAAAATCACTCGATGTATGTTAAGTCAGATGGATCCCTCTGGATGATGGGGTTGAACGATAGCGGTCAACTGGGCAATGGTCATAATGACATGATCACGAAGCCTGTTTCCGTTGCGAGTAATGTGGTGGCAATCGCGGCAGGTCAAAACCATTCTTTGTTTGTCAAATCCGACGGAACTTTATGGACCATGGGTTTGAACACCTACGGACAATTAGGCAGAGGGATCATCCCCAGCACGAATCGCCCGATTTCTATTATGACCAACGTTGTCTCCGTGGCAGCGGGTAACTCCCATTCATTATTCATTAGGGCTGGTGGGTCACTCTTTGCAATGGGATTAAATTCCAGTGGGCAATTAGGCAATGGTTCCAAGGTGAACGCAACCCGTCCCACTGTCGTGACGAACAATGTTGTGTCAGTCGCGGCCGGCGAATCACACACGGTTTTTGTTAAAGCGGATCGCAGTTTGTGGGCCATGGGTGGCAACGGAATGGGACAGTTGGGGAAGGGGTTGCACACCGGTAGTTCATTGCCATTACCCATTGATGTAAACGCATTGGCGGTAACCGCCGGAACATCTCATTCGGTATTCATCAAAACCGATGGAACCATGTGGGCCATGGGTAATAATGAATTCGGACAGTTAGGAATGGGATCTTTTCTGGCAAGTGATAAGCCAACATTAGTTCAAGGAACTGGTCTCGTTGGAGCGGTGCTTGCCAAGGGTTCGACGGCGAATCACTCCGTGGCCATTGCGACAACCAACGCGGTGGTTCGTCCTCCCGACAATCCTCCATCTGGACTTTCGTCCGCCGGTTTGAATTCCTTTGATGTGGAAGAGATCCAGTTGGATAATCCTGAGTTCCTAGAAATCGATGCCTTCAGCATTGTCCAAGGCAGTCCTGTGCTAAAGCTCCTTTTCGAGTCGGATAAAGTTAGAATTATTTGTTCTCCCGAAGCTGCTGGATTCAAGCTCGAGTATTCTAAATCACTGGGTTCAACTGCGGAATGGATGCCTGTGACCGGTATTTCCAATCCGCTTGTGGGGGCTTGCGAGATATGGATCTTTCCCAACTCAGGCATGCTTTTCTACCGATTGTCCAATTAAGCCTTTTTGAGTCGTCGAGCGTTGACTAAAAATGGCCGTCCGACAATTGAATCACGTGCGCTGCACGCGCCGCGATATTGGAGTCGTGGGTCGCGATGACGAGTGCGGCACGCCGTTCATTTTGCAAACTCAACAATAGTTGGAGAATGCTCTCGCCCGTTTGTGAATCCAGATTTCCGGTAGGTTCGTCTGCAAGAATGATGATAGGGTCATTAATTAACGCACGCGCAATGGCGACCCGTTGCTGTTCTCCGCCAGATAATTCAGTGGGTCGATGATCCATTCGATCTCCCAATCCAACGCGTTGAAGGAGTGTGGTAGCTTTGGCGGTTAATTCCTGGCAGGAACGGCGGGCGATACGTCCCGGAATGCAAACATTTTCCAACGCATCAAATTCCGGAAGCAAATGGTAGGATTGAAAAATAAAACCGATATTCTGGTTGCGAAATTCAGCGGTTCGGCGGGGCGACAATCCGGTCAAATTATTCCCCCGAAACCAGATTTCTCCTTCATCAACGCTGTCCAGTCCCCCGAGTAAATGCAGGAGCGTGCTTTTTCCCGCGCCGGATGCCCCTCGCAAAGCGAGAAAATCTGTCTCCTCAATCGTCAGACTGATATTCCGCAAGACTGGAACAGACTTCCTACCGACGCGGTAACTTTTGGATAGGTTTCTTGCACTTAATAAAGACATATCTCAGACCGTTCAAATCATCATGGCCGGCCACGACACAAATTCGAATTAGAGTTCTTCAATTCTGATATTTCTAAATTTAGCCTCCGATTTGTCATCGTGATTCTGCAACCCGATATAACCGCGTTGAGAGCGGGGAAGTTCCGCATCAATGATTTTAATAAAATTCAACTCGGCGGTGACCTGTTTACCAACCGCCGTTAACGTAAGGGTGTTCCATTGACCTGCGGGTCGCATCGTGTTTTTAAGCGGTGCCAACACGCTATAAATGGATCCAGGCCCAGTTTTTGTCGGTGCACTTTTGGAATCGCTGTAAATTTGCAACTCATAACCGGTGAATGCCGGATTTTTCTCCCGTGCCGAATGGAAAAATACGCCGCTATTCCCGCCTTCGTTGACCATGAATTGTAACTCCAAGCGAAAATCTGCAAAAGTCTTTTGCGAGCTGAGCCAGGAACCAGACTTCTCTGGATTTGTCGTCCAATTAATTCCATTCCGTGCGACCAACACCCCGTCTTCGATAGTCCATTCGCCGCCTTCCACTTTCAGCCAATGCAGAAGGTTCTGGCCATTGAAAAGTTCCTTGCATTTTGATTCTTCCCCGTGAACCCAACGCAACAGATCTCGGGTTGTTCGGATGGCTTCGTATTCTGCTTCAGCAGTGGCGACCTCCGATTCAATCCCCACATAATTCTGATATCCTCCATCCCGAACCACCCTCATCATTTTGAAGAAATCAGTGTCTTCCACCAATCCAAACGCCCCAAACTTGGTGGCTTTTGCACTAATGGCTTTCGCGTATGGCATCATCTGCTCTACCGCTTCGTAGCGATCGGTCGTTGCCGGAAAATCCCCAAAATCGGGCATCGTGCCAAAATTAGGTTTATCAACGGACTTGATCAATGCATTGAGCCATGCGGGATCAGATGATAAACCGCCGTGGTTTTCGATCACCAAATTGAGTTCTAACGTTTCAGCATAATCTGCCAAAACCGCGTAACTTTCGCTGAGGCGTTTCTTGAGTTCGTCGGGGGTTCCATCCCCCGTGGCGATGCTTCGCACAGTCATGCACCGGAGAGATTTTGCTGCGGCGATCCAAGCCTTGGTGGTTGCGATCGCTTTGGCGCGTTCATTGGCATCAGCGGCACCCAACCTGCCATTATTATTCAACTGGAGGAGCCCGATGCGAACCCCTTCTGCAGAAGCCCTGTTTCTTAATTCCTGGAGGTAGGATGCGTCGCCAAAATTTTCCGGAAAAAACTGATCCGAAAGTTCTACACAATCGATTCCAAAATCCCTCTTGGCGATCCGTGGAAAATCAAGATGATTCACGAGGCCTTTCTTCAGGGAATGCTTCAAAGAAGTCTCGGAAAGTGAAATGCGAAACGGACCCCACACCGGCTCAAAACCTCGGGCGATTCGAGGAACCATCATTGAGCCAAGAACGGCTGCTGTGCTCGATTTCAGAAACGTGCGACGATTCATATTCTTCATGATTCGTACGAGATTAGTTGCCGCACTGTCAAGGTATTGCGGGTGTGAGTATTTCCATTATTTAGAAGGCGAAAAACATTTCTTTTAACGTGACATCTAACGTGTTGCCTCTATATTTCTCATCCCTTTGACGACCCTATCGTCTAGCGGTTAGGACACTGCCCTTTCACGGCAGGTGCACGGGTTCGATTCCCGTTAGGGTCGCCACTTTTCATTGAATCACTCCCGAAAAAATAGGCGTTTCGATTTCCAAACGGTCGCTTCTGCTTGCGTTGCCGGGAAGCAGACCTAAACTCGCCACCCGCATGGAGAATCTGAGTTCGCTCAACCCACAGCAGAGAGAGGCTGTAGAAACGATTTCCGGGCCGGTTCTAATCCTAGCTGGAGCTGGCACCGGCAAGACCCGCGTCATTACTCAACGCATTGCTTGGATGATGCATCGAGGAATCTCCCCCGGACAGATTCTCGCCGTGACCTTTACGAACAAGGCATCCAGGGAAATGCAGGAGCGGTTGCGGAACATCCTTCCTAAACGTCGTCGCGAGATCGGTTCAGAGGAACCAGTCAAGCCAACCATTTGCACGTTTCATTCTTTATGTGTTCGAATTCTTAGGCAGCACATTGAAAAGTTGGGATACAAACGAAATTTTGTTATCTACACCGAAAGCGAGCAGTTGGCGGCTATCAAGAAAGTATTAAGTAATATCTCCGTTTCTGCGGGAGAGAAAACAGAACCGCACGCTGTTCTGAGCATGCTCAGCAGGTTTAAAAACGGTGGCGGAGCTTTGATGGATGCAGATCCTGGTTTGGTGGCATTGGTGCAACATGTGCGTCTAAGATATGAAAGCGCCCTGAGAGCCTGCAATGCGGTCGATTTTGATGACCTGATATTCCTCACCATCAGATTATTTGAGGAGCACCCCGAGGCATTAGAAGCCTGCCGAGAGCGTTTCCGGTATGTCATGGTGGACGAATACCAGGATACCAACGCTTCCCAATTCCAATTGGTGCATGCGTTGACGTTGGTCCATCGTAATATCTGCGTCGTGGGGGATGATGACCAAAGCATCTATGGTTGGCGTGGAGCGGAGATCAAGAACCTGCTGGAGCTAGAAAAATATTATCCAGAAGTTAAGATCGTTAAGTTGGAACAAAATTACCGTTCAACAAATACGATCCTTTTAGCGGCCAATGCCCTGATCAAAAAAAACCCTCGACGCAGACCGAAACAACTCTGGTCGGATAAAGGGGAGGGGAGAAAAATCGTTTTACACAGCTTTAAGGACGACGAGGAGGAAGCTCAAACGGTGGTTGAGGAAATTGAATACAATCGGCTCGCTCGAAGGGTTTTATGGAAGGAACAGGCGATTTTATTTCGCACGAACATGCAGGCGCGTCCGGTAGAAAATGCGTTGCGAAAAGCGGGAGTGAAGTATCACCTCATTGGCGGGCAGAGTTTTTTTGACCGACGCGAGATCAAGGATTTTTTAGCATACCTTAGAGCCTTATTGAATCCACATGACGATATTAGTTTGCTGAGAATCGCCAATGTCCCAGCTCGGGGTTTGAGTGATCTCACCATGGAACGCCTGTTAGCCGCGAGCCAGGAACGCAATTGTTCTGTTTTTGACGCCCTGAAGAATCCATTGGTTCAGTTTTCATTCCAAGAAAAGGCCCGAAACGCGATCGTTTCATTCGCCGGATTCATTGAGCAAAATAATCAATTATTACATTCTGAAACCGTTCTTAATTTGAACGCATGGGCGAACCAGCTCATGCAGACGACTGGTTATTTTGAGGAATTACGCCATTCAGAAAAGGTGATAGAGGAAGGAGAAAGTCGGGTTCGAAATCTCAAGGAGTTAATGGTTGATCTTGAGAATCCCAACTTTTATTCGCCCACACCGGCGGAACGGCTTCATCAATACCTTGAAGAAGTCACACTCGATTCAGATCGAGCTGAGGATAAAGAGGAGCTCGGCGATGTGGTTACACTCATCACAATGCACAGTTGCAAAGGATTGGAGTTTCCGCACGTTTTTGTTGTCGGGCTTGAGGAAGGATTGTTGCCGCATGCTCGATCCAAGGTGGAAGGCACCCTAGATGAGGAGCGACGCTTATTTTATGTGGCGATCACTCGAGCCATGCAAAGTCTTTCGCTCAGCCATTGCCAAGCACGTAGGAAATACGGCCAACTAATTGCCTGCCATCCATCTTCCTTTCTTCAGGATATACCGGCCGAATTGGTGGAGGATGGCGAGGCTCGAAGTAAGGAACCTGTCACTATTAACACAGGCAAAAACCTTTTTGCGAATATCCGGGACTCCCTAGGCTAATCGAGTAATCAATGTTTTTGATTGGGTAGCGTCACCCGCCATTCAAAAGCTCGAAAGGTTCGATCAACCGAAAGCATGTTTTTGCATTCAATTCCATTCGTCTTGCGGGAACCATCGTCACTCAACACAGCGAAAACATCCGACGGTTGGTGAGGAAAAGCAAAAAGTGCCTCGGAATGGTATTGATCCAGTGTTTTAGGGGTGACTAATTCCACGGATGAGCCACGACCATCCCAGCGATAAATCCGGCGGTCGTGTCCACTTTTCCATGAGCCTGCCAAGATATAGACGGAACCATTTCTAAAAAAGAGATCACGAATCGACATGCCTTCGAGATCAAGCTGCATAGGGACACCCAACAGAGCCCGAGCTTGCCCCTGGATCACCTCGAATGGATTCAACAACGGAACCACCAGAGCTTTGCCTTGTGGTCGAGGATTACGGAATCCTAACAACAGGGTGCCTTCTGGCGTCGCGCAGAGACCTTCGATATCTAAGCCTTCAATATTTTTAGGCGATTTCTTGGAGTCATCCTTAAATCCGAACGCGGCTAATTGTGGAGATTGCGCTAGGTCCTCCTCTAATTGGCCGTAGGGCTTTCCTAAAAATTCGATCGAGAATTTGCCGGCGTTCGTTCGAACCGTGGTTGCAAAAATCCGGTTGCGATCAGGCCGATTCTTTCCCACGCGGTTATTTGCATGGGAAGTAATCCAAAAAATGACATCCCCTAATCGAGCGGCAGCTTCGATGTCCGCTTCGGTTTTTCCATCTTTTTGATTAAGCCCTTCCTTTAGACTGAACGTCTGTAACGGCATTCCAGGTGCATTCCAGTCATACATGCGCAAAATGCTGGATTCATCGTCAGCTACTACAAAACGGTGATCGTCCAACGCGACAGCTGCAGAAGCGTCGCAGCATCCGAGGAAATCGATGCGATGGGTCGTTTTATTTTTGGGCTTCGCGGTGGCAATACTCGTAGCGAAGAGTCCCCAAATTATAAAAACTGCGATTAACACGATTCTCGACCTCCCCAATGCTTTAGGGAGAACCGTATGTCTTAGATTGGTTCGTGATGCGAGGAACGTCACCTTGGCACCATAAGGGGCATCGCACGGCATTGCAAACTTTGAGCCATCGGTACAAAAAGAAGCGGGCCTTGGCACACACACGAAGAACTGCCAACGCCCGCCTTCCCTCCACACAGAGGAAAATTATTATTTTAAAGGTAACTTGTTGTGATCCAAGTCCCGCCCGAATGGGACGGGACTTGGTGTCACTGATTCTAAGTTATTGTGCGATGAGACGATAGAACGAAGTGGCTCCACCGACCGTGTTAGTGGTGCTGTTGCCGGTCACTGGAGTTCCAGCATTTACCCAAGATCCAGAACCAAAAGCGTCCCGTTTTTGGAGTTGGTAAGTGCCTGTGCCCGTCCATCGGATCGTGACTGTGTCACCCGAAACCGTCACTCCGGAGATGGTGGGAGCAGTTATTGCCGCAGGAGCGTTGCCTGCGATGTTTTTGCCGTTTTGAGCACGCATATAAATGGTGCCTACTTCGCCAGCCGTGATGACGCGGTTCCAGATTCCGACATCATCGATCATCATATCCCCACCGACTCCGCCGCCGTCAGTGTAGGTGCCGGTTCCATCCTGACCGATGTTCGTGGCCTGACCATCAGGGGTAGCCAGGTTGTTCGGTGGTGTGGTGATGGATCGGCTGTCACGCAGGGATCCATCGACGTAAGTATCCGCAGTCCCAGATCGGTTGAAGGTCACGACAACATGGTGCCATCCTTTGTCGGAGAAGGTTCCCGCAGGGCCGTCATAATCCTTCCGACTGCCATTGGCATCGCCGACGCCGGCAATATTCCATTGAAGGCGACCATCATTGTCGGTAGCGAGCACATATCCACGATTGCTGCCGCTATTCCAATTCTTGTTTCCAATGAAGGAAGGATCGCCGCTCCATGTTTCGAGCTTCGCCCAGAATGCGAGGGAGAAGTTGACGCTTGTTCCGAAGTTCAGGTCGGCGGGATTCCCCAACGTGACATAGTTGAAAGATGAGCCATCCTTGATGCTCAAGGTTCTGATGGCCTGCGATCCCAATCGACCTGCAACGAATGGAACATCCCCAACTGCCGTTCCATGGTTGTTTCGTCCAGAAGAATCCTTCAAATCACCATC
>CAMBHS010000079.1 GCA_945867235.1 Akkermansia muciniphila | reverse complement strand
GTCAGTATCATGTCCATTCACGGAAGCAAAGGATTGGAATTTCCAGTGGTGGCAGTCGCTGGATTAGGGGCAAGGTTTAATGAAACAGACCAAAATCAACTCATCATGGTCGATGATACACTCGGTATTTGCCCAACCATTAAACTTTCCAAATCGGGCCAGCATTACGAAAGTCTCACATTATGGCAGGCTCGGAAAACCGCAAAAAATCGATGTAGACAGGAAGAAATGCGGCTGCTCTATGTCGCCATGACCAGAGCACGCGAAAAACTTTTTTTGGTGGGCGTCGCCAACAAATCTAAACGAGAAAAGTGGATGGAAACCGACCGACTATCAACGGAGAAGATATTGTCAGCTTCCAGTTATCTTGATTGGATTGGTCCTTGGGTAGCCTTACAGCCATTGGGAAACCGACCTTATTTACAATCATGGGTAGGCTCTGAAGAGGCTTCCTCAATGGGCGACATTCCCTGCTCGCAGGTTCACCTTAAATTGGCAGAAGCCCTCCACTCTTCGCAACGGAACAACCTAAAATCGACCTTGCAATGGATATATCCTCATTCCGAGGCGACTCATCAACCTGCGAAAACCACCGTTACCTCGCTTCGAAAATCCTCGCTACTCCTCGATCCGGATGGAATTCAACCTCTGTCTGAATCCCATACAGCGACCCGAATTGCAGAAAGTTTTCGACCAAAAGTCAGGGTGACACTAACTCCACAAAAAGTCGGCGCAATCCATCACCGATTTTTGGAGCTTATGCAACCTCATTCGGACTTTTCCAATGAAGTTCTAGAGGGAGAATTACAACGCTTATTGTCCGCCAAAATAATGACCCATGAAGAAACGCAATGCCTGGATTTACCAGCGATAGCAGCCTTTTGGAAAACCTCATTGGGTATGGAAATCCTAGCACATTGGCCGAATGTGAAACGAGAATTAGCATTTACTTCGCGACTGAAGAAGGGCGACCTAACCAATATATCCATCGCCCTTCCTAATTTGCCAGAGGACGATTTTACTGTGCTACAAGGAATGGCGGATTTAGTTGTGCTGCTCCCTGATGAATTATGGATTGTGGATTTTAAAACTGATCGCGGCAACCCAGTGGAATTAGAGGAGAAGGCTAGGAAGTATTCCATCCAGCTTAGCTTATATGCATTTGCTTTGAGCCAAATTTATCGTCGTCCAGCAAATCGGATTTACCTTCATTTTTTACATTACAACCAAACCTCCGCGGTGACACATTTGTAACCGATGTTCATAATCAAATAATTCAAGCCTTGTAGTATATCGAGTCTTGAATAGGTTTTAGTGTGTTGGCTGTTGCGGAAAACCAGCCAATATTTACATGGATAAAACCGCATGGATTCCCAAGACACTTTTAATCATCTCGCACAAGCGGTTATCGATTTGATTCAATATCCTGACAATAAGGATTTTGACGAAATTGCGTGCGAGGCTTTCTTTTTTCAGTTTACCCACAATTTCCCCTACGCCAAATTCTGTTTGAAGCGCGGCGTAACCCCTGATTTGGTAAAAACTTGGCAGGATATTCCGTTTATTGGAAACACCGCTTTTAAACAATGCGATTTGAGTTGTCTCAGTGAAGAAAACCGAACGGTTTATTTCCAATCGAGTGGTACTACTCAATCGGATCAAAGCCGACATTATCACAATGCCGTTTCGCAAGAAGTTTATTACCACTCAGTAAGGGCATGGTTTCAGAGATGTTTTCTGAATAAAAATCTCACTCAAAGAGTGTTGGATGATATCGACATCATCAGCCTGACACCGCCAGTTTCCGCCGTGCCGCACTCATCCCTCGCTCATATGTTCCAAACCATCCAACCTGATGCGAGCCAGTTTTTCGGAAAAGTATCCAGTAACGGTCGATGGGAGCTGAATCTTGAATGCTTACTGGCTCGGTTAAATGCATGTCGATCCTCCGATAAACCCATGGTTATGGTGGGAACTGCATTTAGTTTTGTTCACCTGCTTGACCATAAAACTGATGACTCTCTGCGTTTACCCAATCATTCTATCCTCCTAGAGACCGGCGGTTATAAAGGTCAATCACGTGAGTTGGAGAAGGAAGATTTTCATCAACTACTCGCCAACATTTTTGAATTAACACCCGGACAGATCCGCACAGAATACGGGATGTGTGAACTAGGATGCCAAGGTTATGATAATGCAGATTCTCAAGGTTTTTTTGATTTTCCGCCTTGGTCCAGAGTTCGGGTGGTATCCCCGGAGAATGGTCAACCACAGGCAGATGGGCTACTAGGATTGATCCAAGTTTTTGATCTCACGAATATTGCTTCTGTCAGTGCTGTGCAAACCTCGGATTTAGGGATGATGCTGAAAGGCAGAGTTAAATTGCACGGGCGGGAATGTCGAACGGAACCTAGGGGTTGCTCCTTGTTTCCAGCATGAGAACCAGATGACAATGAAATTACCAAACTACTTTCTAGCGGATTTACCGGTCGAGGCCCTAGTTACTCCGCTTCTGATTTCAGATGCTTGTCATGCTTTAAGACGAAATCGTGCGCGTTACATGGTGGATCGAACCACTGCCCAGATGGTTAAATCCATTAGCAAGATTGCCGCAGAATGGCTCGTGAAGGATTACCCGATTCGATTGAAGACTTTACTACATGGTCCAAGCCAAACGGGGTTTTCATTAGAAGTGCTTACGCAAGGATTGGATGATTACTTTTCTGGGATTACTGAGCAATCGTTGTTCGGTTTAATTGAGCAGGATTTAGGTCATCGGGAGCGACTCGACGGGATGGTCACCCATGGGGGCGAGCAATCTCGCCTCTGTGCTGCCATGACCAATGGTCCAGAGTTGATGGGGCATTTGACAGGAGGCGTATTACCCAACTCGACATTCACGAACATTTTTTTGGGATTGTTACTTCGTTCCTCCCAGTTTGTAAAATGTGCGCAGGGCACTTCCTTTCTTCCACGCATGTTGGCTCATTCTATCTATCACACAGACCACAAATTGGGGGCCTGCCTTGAAATCGCCGAATGGAAAGGCGGAACGAGGTCATTAGAGGATGCATTGTTTCAACAATTGGATTGCCTGACAGTTACAGGTTCCTCGGAAACGATTACGAACCTGCGACGAACAATACCAGCAAGACTCAAACTCGTTGGACACGGGCATCAAATGAGCGTTGGGTATATCGCCGCAGAGGTCATGACCCTTCAAGATACTCGCGAATTAATTCGAAGAGTAGTTTATGACGTTTCGGCTTGGGATCAACTCGGCTGCTTGTCTCCCCAAGTCATATATGTTGAGAAAAACGGTAGCGTATCACCAACAATGTTCGCGGAATTCTTGGCAGAGGAACTCCGTACCAACGAGTCAAGAATTCCCCGTGCCCCACTGGAGATAGCGATGAGTGCTAAAATAGCCTCCTTACGTGGATTCTACGAAGTGCGCTCAGTCACCGGATCTACCCAAATTTGGAGTAGCCAAGGCAGCACTTCTTGGACTGTCGTATATGATCCAGATTCAGATGTTCACCCATCCTGCCAGCATCGATTCATTTTCGTTAAACCAATCGAAGGGTTGGAACAAATGTTGCAGAACCTCGACCCATTCCGTGGACAGCTATCAACGGTGGGTTTAGCGGTTTCGTCGTCAAAAATCCAAAACGCAGCACAAATACTCGCTCGTTGGGGTGTGACACGAATTTGTCCATTGGGACAAATGCAACGCCCTCCCATTTCTTGGCGACACGACGGACAACCTGCCTTAGGAGAGTTAGTTACCTGGACCAACCTCGAGTATTAATTCATACATACCTATGATTCTAGAACTTAAAAAAACTTTCCAATTTGAAGCTGCGCATCATCTGCCCCATTTACCGCCAACACATAAATGCAATCGCCTTCATGGACACAGTTTCTCTACACAATTAGTGGTGCGCGGGGAGTGCGATCCAAAATTGGGATGGGTCATGGATTACGCCGAAATCTCCCACGCCTTCAAGCCGATTTGGGAACAGCTTGATCATTATTACCTAAACAATATCGATGGCCTTGATAATCCGACCAGTGAAAATCTAGCCGTGTGGATATGGGATCGACTAAAACCCACATTGCCATTGCTAATAGAAGTAACCGTCGCAGAAACATGTACTGCTCAGTGCACCTATCGTGGCGAATAATGAATGCACGCCCTTACTTCACGTGACAACTTCGATTATTCCGGTTATTCACATTTGGGTCTTTAATGTAAACTTGATTCTCGGGGCAACTTTGTTTCAACTAGTCCCTACACACATATGCTAAACCAAAAGAATAGCCAAGGGGTCGTTCGATCCAAACTACCTTGGATGGTTGTTGTCGGAGCGTTTGTCCTGTATGGGCTGACGGTGAACCATTGGGTTACGTTACGCAGCTTGGGAGTTGCTGCCAAGGTAACAGGATGGGATTGGAATCTGCCTCTAGAATGGCCTCTTTTTTACACCCTTACATTTCCACTGCGGTTCCTTCCTTCGAGCATTCAATTGGTAGGTCTCAATTTGTTTTCCGTAATATGTTCCGCCCTCACTCTGGGTATCTTGGTTCGATCTGTAGCTTTACTACCACATGACCGCACCCATGAACAACGGTTACGAGAACAGAATGAGCACTCCTTATTATCCATTCCTACGCGTTGGGTGCCACCACTCCTAGCAGCGTTAGTTTGTGGTCTAGAATTAACTTTTTGGGAACACTCTATCGCCATCACCCATGAAAGTTTCGATTTGTTGTTATTGGCAACTGTGATTTGGACGTTATTAGAATTTCGTGTCACACAGAATAAAAAATGGATTCTCCTATTTGCCTTTGTTTATGGAATCGGCGTCCCAGATAACCTCGCCTTGATCGGATTCGCACCTGCCTTTGGAATCGCGATTATTTGGATGTTCGGGAAAAGTTTTTTCCAAAAGAAATTAATTCTATCCATGATTGGTTTGGCTGTTCTAGGCCTGCTGTTTTATTTTCTACTGCCAACTATTTGGATTATGAAACACGGCGATTCCTATAAGTTTTGGGATGTGGTTCGTGTTAATATGGGGGCCCAAAAAACCTTGCTGTTCGATACCCCTTCGCTGCGTTCACGTATTTTAATTCTGTCATTAACTTCGATATTGCCTTTGGTGGTGATGGGAATCCGGTGGCCCTCGGGATTTGGCGAAACCAGTGCTGCGGGGGCTCACCTGACTAATATAATTTTCAGGGTCGTTCACTTTTTCTTCTTTGCTGCGTGTTTGGTTGTTGCTCTCGATCAAAAATTCAGTCCCCGAACACTTGGAATGGGGCTGCCATTGCTTTCGCTTTATTACCTAGGAGCTCTCTGTGTTGGGTATTATTCAGGCTACATGTTGCTTGTGGCAACTCATGGCAACCTTAAGAACTGGCAGAAAGAAAGCGGGCTGATTGCGCTGATCAATAAATTGCTGGTGGGATTGGTTTACACTGCAGCCCTCGTATTTCCTGGTTATTTGATCTATCAAAACTGGCATGTAATCCGATCCGATAATGGGGCCTCCCTCAAGCAGTTTACCGCTGCGACCGTATCAAAATTACCTCAGGAATCTTCGATATTACTGAGCGAAGATGCGACGTCCCTGCTTTTACTTCATGCATGGTTTTCTGAAAATCACCAAACCTCTTCCCATGCGTTGGTGAATGTTCGTGCATTGGAGAATCGTAAATACCACAACGAACTCCACAAACATTACCCTAAACTTTGGCCACAAATTGAATCGGAAGGGGCACCTATCAACCAAGCAGGGGTGACAAAAATTCTAACCTCCCAAGCCAATTCTCATCCTCTTTTTTACCTTCACCCGAGTTTTGGAAAATTCTTCGAAACGATGCGAATGGAACCGCATGGACAGGTATATCGTTTAATCCCTTACAAAAAGGACGATCTCCTGCCACCTGTTATTTCTGGAACCCTGCTTGAGGAAAATAAATCTTTTTGGAAAACAAATGAATTATTCCTCCAAAGTTTAACGAGTCACGGTGGCGAGCAGTCAAGTGCATCCGCTTACCTCGCCAAGTATTATTCCGTGTCGTTAAATCATTGGGGAACAACCTTGCAGCGGGGTGGATTTCTCGAACCTGCTAAGGCAGCTCTCCAGATCGCTTCGGATCTTAATCCACGCAACATGGCCGCTAGGGTTAATCTTGATTTTAACCAACAATTGATTACCGGGGTCCCACGGTCCGATGCTTCAGCCATTACGTTCGAGGACGAATTCAATAAGTCCACGTGGATTGAAATCCTCTCCTATCAGGGATCCTTCGACGACGGCACCTACGGTTCTCGCCAAGCACAACTGTATTTAGAACAGGGTTTCCACCGACAGGCTGCTTACCTGTTGGATCGCGCGGTGCAAACCCAACCAACCAATGTCGTGGCTCGACTCTTGTTGGCTAATGCTTATCTGGCTGCAAATCGTCCCGCGGAAACCCTTAAGCTAGTTCAGCAAATTAATAAATTTCCAATTAAAGCATTAACAACCACCAATCAAGTTGATTTGATTTCCATAGAAGCAGGTGCCTTTTTCCATAACGGAGAGGCATCCAAATCCGAGGGAATCCTCAAGGCTGGAATGATTAGATTTCCTCAAGATCGAACACTATTTGAATCACTCGTCGAATTATACAGAAATACAGGTGAAACCCAAAAAGCCCTCGACCTTTTAGAACGCGATCTCGCGACCAATCCGAAAAATATTTTAGTCATGCTTCAAAAAGCAGACATTCAAATCAACCAAGGACAATATCCCCAGGCACTCAGTGAACTCGACCGTTTGCAGCAGATCATTCCCAACCACGTTCAGGCGTTGTTATATCGAGCATTTATTGCACTCCAACTCAAGGATTACAAGCAGGCACAAGCACAAGTTGAGAAAGTATTAGCCGCAGATCCAGTAAATGACCAAGCACTCATTTACATGGGTATTTTGGGTCAGGAAACAAAAAACTATGCGGTTGGAGCAGATGCTTTAACGAAAGCGTTAAAGCAGAGTCCCGGCAATTATGTGGCACTGAGAAACCGCGCCATTCTGTTTCTCAAAGCAGGAAAATTGAATGACGCTAAAAAGGACTACGACATGTTACGGATTAGTTTCCCTGAACTTTACTCGGTTTATTATGGATTGGGAGAAATTGCGTGGCAGCAAAAAGACACTGTTGATGCCATAAAGAATTATTCTCTTTACCTAAAATATGCTCCTGACGATAACCAACCAGAATTGGTTCAGGAGAAAAAAGAAATTTCGCAACGACTTGCGGAACTTAAATCACGCAGTCGTTAAAATCAATCCGTGCGTGTCACGCATGTCATCACTCGATTGATCGTAGGTGGAGCCCAAGAAAACACGATCGCCACTGTTTTGGGGCTCAGCAAAAAACCTTGCATCGATGTAACCTTGTTAACAGGCCCTACCTTCGGTGCTGAAGGCTCCTTGGTGTCCATATTCGATAATAATCCTGGAATAATGCAGGAAGTAAGCCATCTGACTCGCCCCGTGCATCCATGGAAAGATATTTTGGCGTGTCGACAACTTTGGTCACACTTTTTGAAACAAAAACCGGACGTCGTCCATACGCACAGCGGAAAAGCTGGAATTCTAGGACGGTTCGCGGCTCGACAGGCCAAAGTGCCGATGATCATTCATTCAATCCACGGGCCTTCCTTTGGTGCGTTCCAAGGGTTATCAGCGAACCTTTTTTTTAGACAAGCTGAGCGTTCTGCGGCTTCTATTACTCACCATTTTATATCAGTGGCACAGGCGATGACGGATCAATACCTTTCTGCGGGGATTGGTAAAAAATGTCAGTTCACACGAATTTTCAGTGGTTTTCGTCTGGAGCCTTATTTGGAAATCGGTCCAGTAGAAAAATACAGAAATCGTTGGGGTTTAACCTCAGATGATTTTGTCATCGGAAAAATCGCGCGCTTAGCTCCTCTAAAAGGACATGATGACTTGCTCGAAAGCGCGGTTCAACTGTTGCCGAAAATCCCTCGGCTCAAAGTCCTGTTGATTGGGGATGGTATCCTCAAATCCCAGCTCGAGACACGCATTAGAAGAATGGGGCTAACAGACACCGTCGTGTTCGCAGGATTAGTTCAACCGCATGAGGTTCCAGCCTGCTTAGGTGCGATGGATGCAATAGTTCATCTATCTCGCCGCGAGGGGCTACCTCGTGCCCTTTCGCAAGCACTTGCGGCTGGCCGACCGGTCGTGGCCTACGATTGCGATGGCGCCCGTGAAGTATGTCTTCCAGGGCTCACCGGCTACCTAGTTTCCCCTGGCGATATCCTGAATGTCACGCAGGCCCTTTATGAACTTTATCGATTACCGATTCGTCGAAAAGAATTAGGGGATTATGGAAGAGCTTATGTGCAGGCAGAATTCTCAGAGGCGCACATGGTCGATCAAATTCACAAACTCTATATTCAGTTGCTGAATACCCACGAATAATCTCGTCTACAACAATGATCTAGGTCATGCATTTTTTCCCCTTCGATTTTTATTTAATCACTTGCTTGCTGTCTTTTGTATTCACTTTGGTGGCGGTTCCTATTTGGAAAAAGGGGTGTAATTTCTTGAATATTGTGGACGATCCTGGACACAGAAAAATCCATCATGTGCCAACTCCACTGGCTGGCGGACCTGCTATTTTTTCTGCTCTGTTCTTAGTGCTATTGACAGGGATTATCGCTGCTTTCGTTTTTCCTAGTTTATTAGGCTCCAATGCAATTTCCCCCTCCAGTCCTGCTTTTTTACATGGGATCGGAAGTCGAGCACCTCAACTCATCGTAATGCTATTGGGTTCTTGCGGCATGGTGTTGTTGGGTGTTTTCGATGATAAATATGAAATTCCCGCAATTTGGAAGTTTTTAGGTCAACTCTTGATCGCTGGATTTACTGCAGCGGCAGGCCTGAGGATCACCGTCTTTGTTCCGAGCCTCCTATTCAGTTATGCGATAACAATCTTATGGATTTTGACAGTCACCAATGCGTTGAACTTTCTCGACAACATGAATGGGCTTTGTGCGGGATTAGGGATAATTGTGGCATGGGGTTGCGCTTGGATAGCGGCTGTGCAAGGACAATACCTGGTTGCATTGATGGCGTTTGCAGTCACGGGCTCATTGCTTGGATTTCTGCCCTATAATTTCCCAAAAGCCACTGCATTTTTGGGGGATGCAGGAAGTCACCTTGTGGGCTATTGGTGCGCAATTTTAACAATCCTTCCCCACTATTACTCCAGCCAGCAATTCAACATTTCGAAGTGGGTTGTTCTATTCCCCTTGATGCTATTGGTGATTCCTCTGGGCGACCTCGCTTTTGTGATTTTCTTGCGGTGGCGAACAGGTCAACCCATCTATATCGGTGACACCAATCACATCTCACATCGTCTGGTGCGGCGGGGGTTTTCACATTCCCATGCCGTGCTCCTCATTTTACTTGCGGCTTCAGCAGTGTGCTTTTTAGCAGTGTATGCTATGACCCACTGAGTCAGAGAAAACAGACCTCAGGCTTGACCGAGAGACTCTGAACCACCATCTTGTTCGCCGTGTTAAAAGCCGTTTTTTGCTGCATTTTGTTCGGATCGATCATCGCCTCCGCATTTGGAGCATCGCCTGAAAAATCAGTTATTCAGATAACGACCTCCAGCCAACAACCGAGCTGGGATGCCCCTTGGCGATTCGACGCAGTCCGACGTTCCTCTGGGACCGGTTTCTTGATATCGGGTCGCCGAATCATGACCAATGCCCACGTGGTCAGTTGGGCGAAACAAATCCTCGTTCGGCGATACCAAGATCCAAGACCCTACACGGCTAAAGTTAAATTCATTGCCCACGACTGCGATTTGGCGATATTGGAGGTGGAGGAGGATCATTTTTTTGAAGGAATGGAATCATTGGAAATTGGAGAATTACCACCGGTTCGATCCACTGTGGTGACCTATGGATACCCTGCAGGAGGAGAGCAGATTTCCTATACGCGTGGGGTTGTATCACGCATTGAGTTGCAGAATTACAGTCACATCGGAAATCGTGCCTATCTAGCGGCACAGACGGACGCAGCGATCAATCCTGGAAATAGTGGTGGCCCGGTTATCCAAGATAACAAGGTTGTTGGCGTCGCATTTCAAGGAATTCCTGGTTTAGAAAACACCGGTTTTTTTATACCAACGACCTTGGTGAAGCATTTACTCAAGGATGTCGAGGATGGTCAATATGATGGATTTCCCCAGGTCGGTCTGAGATTGGTGGCCTTACAAAACCCAGCTTTCCGGCAGGCATTACGACTTCCCGATAATGACATAGGAGCAAGGATCGACCACATTTTTGATTTTCCGAAAGCTAGGGAATTATTGCGCGAAGACGATGTGCTTTTAAAGGCTGGAAGTTATGACGTGGCGAGCGATGGAACAGTGCTTTACGCTGGAAACCGCGTTTTCGTAGGAGTGGTTTTTCATGACTTCCAAAAAAGCGATCATGTTGAGTTGGAGATATGGCGGGGTGGACAATTGATCAAGATCAGCTTGCCGTTGGAAATTCACAAGGGTGATCGCAACGAAGGAAATCAATACGATACTTTACCTCGCTATTTCGTGTATGGAGGATTGGTTTTTACACCATTGAACAGAGACTATATGCGAACACTTGCGGGCGGTTGGACAGATACAGGAAACAACGAATTGTTTTTTGAATTGTTCTACCGAAAACATGAATCTCCACGTTCGATTCGAAAGGAACCCATTGTATTGGCATCTGTGTTGGCCTCCAGCGTGAATGCTAATTTCGGGATCCGTGGCAGGACTTTGGTGGATAAAATAAACGGGATCAAAATAGATCAACTCGAAGATGTGATCCGGGCATTTGAGCAACTAGGGGAATCGCTCCAACACGTTCTCGAGTTTTATCCCAACCAAAATCTAGAATGCCTAGATCGCAAGGCGACAAAAGAAGCACATCCCACGATCATGAAAACATACGGCATCAGCAAAGATCGTCGCCTATGAACTTGATAAGCTATTCAACACTTCGATCAATCCAACGCCTACTCTGCGGCACATTCGCACTGGTAGCGTGGTTTCTTTCTCTTTCGGAAAGTTTAGCCAAATCCAAGGATTCAAACCAAGCGTTGGAAAAATCTTTGGTGACACTGGAAATTACTCGAACGACCTACGATTACCAACAGCCTTGGATCAGCCGCAATGATCAGGTCACGAAAACCGGCGTGGTATTAATCGGAAATGAAATACTCACGACGGCGGATTACCTGCAGGACCAAACTCTCATTCGATTGCAAAAGGGAGGACGAGGTCGCTGGGTCGAAGGAAATTTGAAATGGATCGATTACCACGCCAACATGGCGGTTATCACCACGAGTGATGCCATCTTTTGGAAAGGTTTAAAACCCATCACCATTGCCCCACAAACCCCGGCACGAGGTCCAGCCAACCTTGTTCGGTGGCGCAATGGAGTTCTCGAAACTCGTGAACTCAATATCAACCGACTCGCCGTGAAGCGGGGTAAACTTACATTCATTGATGTGCTGCAACTTGAACTCGATACAGAAATTGCCAGCATCGGTTGGTCGGAGGCGATTATTCAAGGTCGTGAGTTGATAGGCATAACCAGTTCCAAAGAAGAACATTCCTGTGCGGCGTTGCCTTCATCATTTCTTCGAATGTGTCTCAAAGCTCGGCAAATGCAGAATCCCTATCGCGGATTGGGATATTTCGCTTTTATGTGGCAAAAGGCAGAAAACACGGCAACGCTTGATTTTCTGAAATTAAATGGAGAACCAAGAGGAGTTCTCGTAATCGATGTTCCGCAAGCCACACAACCTAAAGGATCCCTTCAATTGCGGGATGTGATCTTAAATATTGAAGGTTTTGATATCGATTCAGAAGGAGACTATCACGATCCAGAATACGGTATTTTATCTTTGGAAAATTTGGCGACGAAGCACCACTGGGCCGGCGACAAGTTACGTATCAAAGTGCTGAGGTCTGGAAAGGAAGTGGACACCATCTACCAATTACCTAAGGCCGATTACAATGTTGATACGGTGCCGGAGGCAATTCATGATCAAGCCCCAGAATATATAATCCTCGGTGGGTTGGTTTTTCAGCCTTTAACGGTGCCTTATTTGCAAAGTTGGGGAAGCGATTATATGCGCAAGGCTCCTTTTCGTTTGTCATTCACAAGCCAATCTAAGACCGAGGTTGATCGCCCATCACTCGTAGTTCTGTCCACGATACTGCCTGATATCCATAACCTTGGCTATCAGGAGGCACGTTGGTTGATTTTAGATTCCATGAAAGGGAAAAAAATAT
>CAMBHS010000078.1 GCA_945867235.1 Akkermansia muciniphila | reverse complement strand
TCTGTATTCGTGGCGAATGCTCACGATTGTCGCGAGAGGAAAGCCAAACTTATTTTAGCAGTCGCCCTGTTGGCAGCCAACTGGGAGCTTGGGTCTCCAATCAATCCATGCCAGTTCCGGACCGTGAATTTCTCGAAGCAAAGTTGGATCAGGTTTCTGCACAATTTAAATCCCAACCCATTCCAGTTCCTGATCAATGGGGAGGTTACGCACTTCGCCCCATCTCGATAGAGTTTTGGCAAGGACGACCCGATCGATTGCACGACAGATTTCGCTACAGTCGACTGGATGGCACATGGCTGATTGAACGACTTTCACCTTAAAAATCTTTTCCAGATTCTCCATCCGAAATTCGTTCAGACACAGCTACTCCGATAAAGCTTCTGCCGAT
The DNA here is from genome assembly GCA_945867235.1 of Akkermansia muciniphila. Classification (GTDB taxonomy): domain Bacteria; phylum Verrucomicrobiota; class Verrucomicrobiia; order Limisphaerales; family SXQI01; genus SXQI01. The sequence goes on along the minus strand of CAMBHS010000078.1, from coordinate 12,101 downwards.
AATAGCCCATTTCTTATCCATCCCCATCCTTGAATTACATAGGCTTAACATTATTTATCGCCGTTATTTTATGGGGTAGTAATAACGCGATCACCAAATTTCTCGTCGCTTCCTGGCCCCCGTTGTTCATTGGCGTCACCCGCTTTTTGATCGCTGGAATTATTTTGCTTGGGCTTGCGCGTTGGGTTCCTTGGTTAGGTTCGAAAAAAACATTATCAGCCGATCTAAGCATACGTCTCTGGACGCATGGAGCGTTTAACCTGGCTCTTTATATTATAGCTTTTAATGTTGCGATGGCATTCACCACGGCATCGCATGTGGCTCTCTACTTGGGCACAGCACCCGTGTGGGCACTGCTTTGGGAGGGAAGGCCCAATCGCACACTTAAATCGCTAAAATCCTATGGGGCTGCCCTCCTCGCGCTTGCAGGAGTTGTTGTCCTGTTCTGGCCTTCGCTCAACGAGAGTGGAACATTGTGGATTGGTGAATTACTTGGACTTCTCTCAAGCATACTGTGGACCATCTACGGTCGCCACTGCCGGGAATTTCGAGAAGAATTAAGCCCTGCCGAAATCTCAGGTCACACCTTCGTGCGAGGTTCGATTATTCTAATTCCATTGTTGATCCTCGAACTTTACCACCATTTCAGAACCCACAAGGTGGAAGGTTTTTTTGATTCAAACCTCATTTTAGCACAATCCTATTGCATCATCGCCAGTGGCGTTATCGCCTTTATTATATGGTCCAACGCACTGCGCCATTGGCCCGTGAGCAAGGTATATCTCTTCAATAATTTGATACCTATAAGCACGATGTTATGGGCATCTTTTTTAATACAAGAACCGATCACCCCCACGTTTTGGCCAGCCATGGCACTGATTATTGGAGGGGTTCTGGTCGGCCAAACCCGTTGGGAAATGGTCTTCCAATCAGAACGGAAACATGCGAACGAAGGAACTGCTCCCCCTGAAAGGTGAAAAGGAACCAAACCCACGGGCATGAATGTGGATAGGTCTCGCCTTGGGAATCACTTGTCAATGCTACAATTCTCCCCATAGAAACAAGCCCAACCCAAAACCTGGCACCCTACGAATTAACGAACTAACAACCCGGCTTGCCAATGGGGCCTTGCGTTTGATTAACTCGGGACGTGCTACATCAGCAGACGCTTAAAAAGTCCGTTAGTTTTTCGGGAATCGGTTTGCATAGTGGAAACCGAGTCACCATGGCTTTTTTACCCGCGGAACCGAATACGGGGATTAAATTTCGCCGTAGCGATCTTGACGGACGTCCTGAGGTGGAGGCACGGATCGACAACGTTTCTGAAACAAATCGCTCAACCACCCTCGCCAAAGGCAACGTTAAAATCCACACAGTGGAGCATGTGCTTTCCACTTTTTCAGGGCTGGGAATCGACAATGTGATCGTGGAGTTGGATGCCAACGAACCCCCGATCGCTGATGGGAGTTCTCGCCAATATTTACAAATGGTTCAGACCGCTGGGATCGTGTCCCAAGCGGAGAAGCGCGAACCGATCACTATTACCTCGCCCATAGAAATCAAGGATGGAGATTCACTGATTTCGATTTTCCCTCACCCAACGCTCAAAATCACCTGCACCAGTGCTGGTCCCCAAGGAAGATTCACACAATTATTCAGTCTCGAAATCAACCCGGAAAGTTGGGCACTCGATCTCTCGGAAGCCCGCACTTTTTGTTTTTTTGAGGAAATAGAATATCTCATCAAGAACGGGTTGATTAAGGGGGGAAGCTTGGAAAATGCTGTTGTCATTCGTGAAGATGCTGTTCTGACAAATGAACCTTTAAGATATCCTGAAGAATTTGTACGACATAAAATTCTTGATATTGTGGGGGATTTGGCACTCCTAGGTCGTCCCTTAACCGGTCATGTCGTTGCCATCAAACCGAGCCACGGTGCCAATTGTGAATTAGCCCGGCAGATTCAAATACAAACCCGCAAGAGTCTGGTTGCGACCCAAGTATTTGCCCCCCCGCCCTTAGTGGGAGGAGTCAATTCCAGCGAACCTGAACTTCAACCACAGGCTCTGGCAACTTCAACACCGGTGATGGATATCATGGAAGTGATGAAGGTTTTGCCCCATCGCTATCCTTTTCTCATGGTGGATCGGGTGCTCAAAATTGAAGGCAACAAAATCATTGCCCTCAAAAATGTCACGATCAACGAAGGATATTTTCAAGGCCATTTTCCAAACCATCCGATTATGCCCGGGGTTTTGCAACTAGAAGCCGTGGCACAGGTCGCCGGTATTTTGATGTTAAAGAAACTCGAAAATTTAGGGAAGATTGCCTATTTCATGGCTGCTGAACGCGTGAAATGGCGAAACCCTGTTCGACCAGGGGACACATTGATCATTGACGTGGATCTAGTCAAAATGCGCGGTAAATTAGGAAAAGCCAAAGGAGTATGTTCCGTGAATGGCACCATTACCAGTGAGGCTGAAGTAACCTTTGTTTTGATGGACGCATGATTCACCCATCCAGCGTCATTCACCCTAACGCGATCGTTCCGGATAGTTGCGAAATTGGTCCTTTTTGTATCGTTGGTCGCGATGTAAGTCTGGGAAATAATTGCCGACTTCATTCCCATGTAGTGATTGATGGGTACACCGAACTGGGTGATAACAACGAAATTTTCCCATTCGTCAGCATTGGATTAAAAACCCAGGATTTGAAGTGGAAAGGCGGCATCACTCGCACCCACATTGGTAGCAACAATACTTTTCGTGAGTATGTTACAATTCACAGTGCAACCAGTGATGGTGAATACACTCGAATAGGCAGTCACAATCATGTCCTAGCTTATTGTCATGTGGCTCATAACGTGGAGATAGGCAGCTACAACATCATGTCGAATGTGGCAACCTTAGCTGGACATGTGATCGTGGAGGATCATTGCGTTATCGGAGGGCTGGCGGCAGTCCACCAATTCTGCAGAGTAGGCAAATACTCGATGATCGGGGGTTGTTCCAAGGTCGTGCAGGACATACCGCCTTTCATGCTTGCGGATGGAAACCCCGTGCATATTCGCATGATCAACAAAATCGGTTTGGAACGGAACGGATTCAAGGAGGAGGCTATCACGGCATTGAAGCAATCCCACCGCCTCCTATTTCGGGAACAGTTAACTGTCAGCAACGCGCTCAGCAGAATAGAAACTGACCTGCCTCAACTTCCTGAAATAACACACTTGCTGAATTTCATGCGAACGAGTCAACGCGGGGTTTCGCGATAAAGGGGGCGATAAAATCGATCGTCAATGCAGGCAATTTGATTTAGCGAGTTAATAGAAGTGAAAATGAGGATTTGACGCTCTGAATCACTATGCTATCGTCTCAGGTCATGCACTTCGGAGCTCGATTTAGTTGGTGTTTTGGTTGGGGACATTACTTTAGTCCCCTATCACTGCGTCTCGGGTTTTCCTGAAATAATTTAAGCCCAAGCCGCAGGTTGTCGCCTGCGGCTTTTTTTATGAATCAACAGCGCAACCAGCGAACCAAATTCTATGATCGTTGTCCTTAAACCAAACATCTCAAAAAAAGACGAGTCCGCTGTTTTAAAAGAAATTAAAAAACTCGGCTATAAACCGCATATTATGAGAGGTGTCGAACGCACCGTGATCGGTGCTATCGGCGACGAACGATCCAATCACACCTTGGAAACACTCACTACATTTACCCAAGTCGAAAGCGTCATGCCTGTTCAGAAACGTTACAAACTCGTCAGCCGAGAGGCACATCACTCCAATTCACAAATCACTGTACGGGGTCAAATCATCGGTGGTAAAAAAGTCCAAATCATGGCGGGTCCCTGCTCCGTGGAAAGTGAGCAACAATTAATGGCCACCGCTCATGCGGTCAAAAAGGCAGGAGCCACAATCCTTCGAGGGGGCGCGTTTAAGCCCCGCACTTCTCCCTATGAGTTTCAAGGATTAGGAGAAAAGGGTCTAAAATTATTAGCAAAAGCACGCAAGGAAACAGGTCTTTCGATCATTACTGAACTTTTGTCAGAGCAGCAGGCCGAGTTAGTTGCCGACTATGCAGACATACTTCAGATCGGTGCCCGCAACGCACAAAATTTCCAGTTGCTCATCGCTGCGGCTAAAACCGGAAAGCCAGTCCTGCTAAAACGAGGACTCTCGATGAAAATTGAAGAATGGCTCATGGCCGGCGAATACATCTTGGCTAATGAGAATCCGAACCTCATGTTTTGTGAACGTGGTATCCGAACCTTTGAGACTTATACGCGTAATACCCTAGACCTTTCCACTATCCCCATCATCAAGAAGGAATCGCACTGCCCGATAGTGATCGATCCCAGTCAGGGTGCGGGACGTGCAGATCTTGTGGCGTCGATGTGCAAAGGAGCCATCGCGATGGGAGCTGATGCGCTATTAATCGAAGTACATCCGAACCCCGCAGAAGCTCTCAGCGATGGGGCTCAACAATTAACTCTCGAAGGGTTCGCCACCCTCATGGAGGACTTGAAACCCTTCATTGCTGCGGCTGGGCGTGAATAGGGGTTCACTTTATTAAATGCGCGAATTCTTTTGAATTGGCGCTCTTTAATTTAAGCCACATCGAGATTCTTGGATGACGACCACGAGAATTCCGGTTCTTCCATTGACATAAATGTCTTGATGACATGGAAAGTGATCCTATCTTGAATCTGTTGCACTCGAACGTCACATCGCCATTGAATGCCTCCGAGGAAACTGGTGAAGCACCGGTGGTTCAAATCCAGGAACTGTCCAAAGTTTACCAGCAAGGCGAAATCAGCATATACGCGCTCAATCGCATTTCACTGAATATAGCTCAGGGAGAATTTCTTACCCTGATGGGTCCTTCAGGTTCGGGAAAATCAACATTACTGCATATCATCGCAGGGATCGACAGACCTTCGTCTGGGCAATGCAGGGTGCAGGGAATCGACGTCACCAAGCTCAGCGAATCTGAATTGGCAGACTGGCGAAATCAAAATGTCGGCTTTGTATTTCAGACATTCAACCTGCTGCCGGTGCTCACTGCTTTTGAGAATGTAGAATTACCATTGCTCCTCACACGATTAACTTCAAAGCAACGCAAGAAACAGGTTCTGACCGCACTGGAATTGGTGGGATTAGCAGACCGCATGGGACATTTGCCAAGACAACTTTCAGGCGGACAGGAACAGAGGGTTGCGATCGCTCGTGCGCTTGTGACCGATCCACAGTTGATTGTCGCCGATGAACCTACGGGCAATTTAGATTCAAATTCTGCTCATGAGGTGCTCGACATCCTGCAGTCCCTTTGCAAAGTAGCGGCAAAAACCGTGATTGTGGTGACTCACGACCCGAAAGCAGCGGCGTTCGGATCGAGAAGTGTCCATCTGGAAAAAGGCGAACTCGCCAACTAACGGAATACCATGAGCATTGGTGGATTTATCCTTCGAAATGCGATTCGTAACAAGCGTAGGGCGTTTCTTTCTGTATTAAGCGTGGCGGTGAGTCTTTTTCTTTTTGTTACACTCCTAGTTGGATTAAGGGAATTAACTCAACCCCCTCATGACACGGGAAGTGCCGCTCGAATCGTGGTTCGAAATAAAATCTCTCTCGGCAACCTGCTACCCAGCAGACAAAAAGCGACCATCGAGAAAATGCCTGGAGTCGAGGCGATCACCCCATTCACATGGTTTGGTGGAAAGTTTCGCGGTGAAGAGGTCCTTTTCGGTCAATTTGCTGTCGATCCCAAAGTTCTGCTGAAAGTATTTGCTGAGGCAAGGATGACTTTTGAACAATTCGAAGCATTTGAGAAGGATCCCACTGCATGCATTGTGGGGATTAAAACTTGTGAAAAATACGGACTTAAAATCGGGGATTTCATCAAGCTGCAGGGAACTTTTTGGCCGTTGGATCTGAATTTGAAACTCGTCGGGATTTATAAGGGAAGTATCGATGACAGGAACCTTTTCTTTAATCACCGCCAATTGGACGAAATGCCTGGCAGCACCGGAGAAGTTGGAACTTGGTGGGTAAAAGCGAAAACATTGGACGCAGTAGCACCGCTGGTTCAGGAGATTAATGCAGCTTTTTCAAACACCACCGCAGCGGTTCGTGCGGAGACGGAGCAGGCCTTTCAATTGAGCTTCATTTCTATGTGGGGCAATATCAAAATGCTCGTGCTATCGATTTGTTCTGTGGTCGTTTTCACCTTGGTATTAGTGTGTGCGAGCACGATGAGCATGGCGATTCGGGAAAGATTTCGGGAATTGGCAATTTTGAAGGCGTTGGGATTCCGCCGCCGCGAACTATTCGCGTTCATCCTGGCTGAAAGTTTCGGGCTTGCCGCGACCGGAGCACTCATAGGTGTCGGTGGAGCTTCGTTTCTCTTCAATCAAACGGAAATTGTTGTTAATGCGAGTCAGAACTTTTTAATCGCATTCGAAATGACGCCTCGAATCATGGGGCAGGCCTGCGTCGTGGCTGCCATTCTCGGCATCGTGTCGAGCATCGGTCCCAGTTTATCGGTGGCGCGGATGAGTGTCGTGCAAGGTCTGAAAACATTGGATTAAATCGCATGGCACTCCCCATTCAATACAATATCCGGAGCGTGCTTGTTCGATGGCGTTCCACGTTGTCCACTATCTTTGGAATTGGTCTGGTGGTTGCCGTTTATGTCATGATGCAATCACTTGCCATCGGGTTGGAGCAATCGAGTGCGAATACGGGGGATCCACGCAATTTGCTCCTCATGAGAAAAGGATCCACCGCAGAAACGAGTAGTCAAGTTACACGGGAACAATTCAAGTTGCTCCAGTATCTCCCTGGCCTCGAAAAAGATGAAAAAGGGGAGCCATTGATTTCGGCAGACACCATGATTTTGATCACTCTAGCTCGCCGAGGAAATCAAGGCGAAGCCAACATATTAGTTCGTGGGGTCACAAAAATGGGGATTTACCTGCGTCCCCAAGTGGAATTAATCCAGGGTCGCATGTTTGAACCCGGACGCAGGGAGGTCATAGTGAGTCAACGGTTAGCGGAGCGATTTGAAAAATTGGGTATTGGAGAAACATTTAAAACGGGGGGACATGAACTTACAGTTGTCGGTTGGATTGACGGCCATAAGAGTGCCTTTGATTCTGAAATTTGGATGGATTCTGATGATGCACGCTCGCTTTTTGATCGGGAGAATTATTCCAGCGTCTTGTTACGCGCAGATCCCACCCGTTGGAATGAAGTCACAAATCGCGTTGAGTCGGACAAAAGGCTCCCCTTAATGACAATTTCTGAAAGTAAATATTACAGCGACCAAACCGCGACAGCGACCCCCATCCGATTTCTAGGAAATTTCTTGGCAACAGCAATGTCAATTGGAGCTGTATTCGCCGCGATGAATACAATGTATGCCAGTGTGGGCTCAAGAACGAGAGAAGTTGGAACGCTCCGCGTGCTTGGATTCCGTCGTCGATCAATCTTGATTGGATTTCTTATTGAGGGTGCCATACTCGCGTTTATCGGGGGTGCATTGGGATGTCTGCTCGCTTTGCCTATCAATCATTACTCGACAGGCACCTTGAATTTTCAAACCTTCAGCGAGGTGGTGTTTGAATTTAACATCACTCTACCTCTCATCATTAAAGGATTGGTATTTGCTGTCACCGTGGGATTGATCGGGAGTTTGTTTCCTGCCATTAGGGCTTCTCGGCTACCCGTGATTGCTTCGCTCAAATCACTATGAAGAGTTCTAAACTCGAATCCTTACGAATCGATGCCTCTGCGAGGGAGCGTTCACAATTGCCTCTGGGGCTCATCTTACTGGTCGTTGCCCTAATGACAGCGATTGCCATTTATTTCGCCTACCCTCGGGAAAGTGATGCCGAAAGAACTGTCGCATCAAAAAAAATAGACACTTCAAAAAACAACCTTTCCTCTGCAACGAATACGAACGTTACTTCCCTTCCCACTTTAACCCCAAAGACTACAGCAAACGGTGCCATTCTTACCGTGAGCGGTTACATCGTGAACCGGGAAAGAATTGAACTCAGCCCCCGCTTCATGGGTGTGGTTAAATGGATTGGGGTGAAAAAGGGAGATGCCGTCACCAACAATCAAGTGGTCGTTCTTCTAGATGACAGGGAATATCAAGCACGCAAAACAGAGATCGAAGGCAGGCTCCTCGTGACGAAAGCGAATTTAGAAAAATCAATGTTGAATTATGCTCGGATCCAAAAACTGGTTGGGGCTAATGTAGAAACACAACAACAATTGGATGATTGGCGTCTAACCGTCCAAGCGGCGGAGGCGACCGTGAAGGAAACTCAAGGGCAGTTGGAACTCATCAAGACCTACCTAGATTGGACAGTTATTAGATCGCCTATTAACGGGGTGATTCTTGAGAAACTTGTTGATCCCAACGAATTGGTCGCCCCCCAGAGTTTCGGTGGAACACGGGGACCCAGCACCGCCCTCATTGCCTTGGCGGATCCCACGGATATGCAAGTCGAAATCGACCTGAATGAGGCCGATGTCGCGAAGGTAAAACTAGGTCAGAAATGCCGCATCGCCCCTGAAGCCTATCCAGATAAAGTTTATGAGGGATTTGTTGCCGAAAAAGCACCTGAGGCGAGTCGTCAAAACGGAACGCTTCAAATCAAAGTGCAGATCAAGTCACCCGATTCCTATCTAACTCCAGAGCTTTCAGCAAAAGTTGATTTCTTAGCTGATTGATCAACCCGGCTAGGAATGCGGTTCTGGACAGTTCCTTCGCGGAGCACTTCCACTTTTCAGGCTTGGTGGTGACGAACGGGTTACGCCTTTGTATCTGCGGTGTTAATTCGTCTCTTTTGCCCTCTATCTGCTAAAAAAGGGCTTTTTATTTGCGGATTCGAGGACTAGGTTGAAATCGTGGACAACGAAACGAAGAATGTTCCGATCATGCCAATCACACCCAAGGCGATGACGCGATTTGTCCTTGTGTGGCTTAATCGTCCTTGGGGCATCGAACTCCGCCCCGGTATAAATCGTATTGGGAGAAATCCTACAAATGATTTTCGCGTTTCTGAGTCCTCGATTTCTAGTTTTCATTGTGAAATTTATTTGACGGATAGAGTTGCTACGGTGCGGGATGTCGGTTCGACCAACGGAACATTCGTAGCGGGCAATCGTGTGACTGAGAGTCGATTGGATTTGGGCCAGATTCTTAGGCTTGGGAATGCCGAATTTAAATTGGAGGAAACAACGGCGAATGCAGCTGAGGCTCCTTTCAACATGGTGCCAAGCAATGATCCGACCCAATTAATCCCGAAGCCTGATTTTGCCATGGTTCCCGAACCTACCCGCAATCCATCATTTCTGGCCCGGATCACCCAGAGTTTTCGACACCCCCGGAAATAATTACCTCCCTGCCCTACGGATTAAATCCTAAAGCACCGTTCCGACCTTCAGGAATTCGATGCAAATGGTAACTCATAAACCGCGACATGCCTTTTGCAATATTACGTGTCGATTGTGGGCTTGCGATTTCAGTTTGAATTTCGATCCATGGCTTGCTTGCTAACTCAACAAACAATCCCCGGTCACCTTCTTGGAGATTGAACTGACTCAGTTCCGGAGACCACCCCAGGAGTGCCATGGCTTGGAATTCAAATGACAATACTGCCAATGGAGAAGGGCTATGCAAAGGAAGGCTTCGAACAAAGCCTGTGAAGAGACTAAAAAGATCCACGATCGGAGTTTCCTCCTCTGTATTCTGTTCGATAATGCGTGCGGCGTAGGCAGATTGATGGAGCCAAACCAACTCTCGTCGCAACAGACTGTTCGTCGCGCGTAATCCCAACTCGCGCAGGTTGTGAAGCGTGGATTGACGACTTCGCACGTAGGTAAAATCGGCTTCGTAATAGAGATCAAGTTTGCCTTGAAATGGGGATTTTGATCGACGGGCTCCCTTGGCAACGGTCGAAATGCGACCCTCATCTCGAGTGATCCATCGAACGATCAGGCTGGTTTCTGTCAATGGTTGCAGGCGAAGGATAATTCCAGAATCACGATGTTCCATGGAGGTTGCGGGAAGGGCGTTCAATCAATGTGGTATCCCAGGTTCGGGCAAGACTCCTCACTAAACGATTTTCCTCCCGCTTCATTCGGCGACGTTTTTCAGTTTGGATGTCATCATAGCTGAGTAAATGCAAGATTCCGTGGACTATATACCGAACGATTTCGTGAGCCAAGGAAGTGCCAAATTCGACTGATTGCAGTTCGGCGATCTCGACACATATAAAAATATCTCCATGGATAAGTCGACTATTAGAACTGGAACCATAATCGAATGTGATGACATCGGTTGGACCTTTGTGTTGTAAAAACCTCCAGTTGACTTGAGCCATTCTTCTAGCTGAAACAAAACGAACTCCGATTTCGACACGATCTAATTTCAAAAGTCGGATGACCAAATCTTCTGTAATCTGTCGGATGTAGGCCAAGTCTAATTGTCGCCGACGTTGAAGATTGCTGAACGAAAGCTCAATATTTGGTTGGCTTGAATCAATTTTCGGCTCGATATTCCTCATAAGCCCCAATAATGCGTTGCACGAGTGGATGACGAACGACATCCCTTTTTTCGAATTGAGCGATGGCAATGCCTTCTGTTTTTTTGAGTGCCTGAACGGCCTCAATTAATCCCGATCGTTTTTTGGCAGGAAGATCCGTTTGAGTTGGATCACCGGTGATCACTGCTTTGGATCCATGACCCAATCGGGTCAGGAACATGAACATCTGTTCGGATGTCGTATTCTGGGCTTCGTCGAGAATGATAAAGGCTTGGTTTAATGTTCGACCCCGCATGTAAGCCAATGGCGCGATCTCAATGGTGCCGCGTTCCATATGCTTCGCAACTTCTTCTCCGGTGATCATGTCATGCAATGCATCGTAAAGAGGGCGTAGGTAAGGAGTGATTTTCTCGAACAAATCCCCCGGTAAGAAACCCAATGCTTCGCCTGCCTCAACGGCTGGACGTGTCAACAGGATGCGCGAAACTTTTTCCTCCTTCAAAGCCGCGATAGCCATCGCTACAGCCAAATAAGTTTTTCCAGTCCCGGCCGGACCGATCCCAAAGGTAACGTCATGGTTCCTGATAGCTTCGATGTATTTCTTCTGCCCCATTGTTTTTGGGATGACGGAGGATTTCTTTGAAGATGTAAGAATTCGTTCGTTGGCAAGGCTTTGAAGTGCTTCGGCACCATCGTGTTTGGCGACGTTCAATGCGTATGCAAACTCTCGATTCCGAACAGGGTTACCGCCCTTAATGGAATTATCGAGGAACTGAAACATCTGACGCGCTTGTTGGACGGACGATTCATCCCCTTCTAACTTGATCCACCCTTCACGGGAGGTTGCCTTGACTCCCAAATGTGCATGGAGAGCTTCCAAGTTGCGCGGATCGCTGTTAAACAAAGATTGCGCATGCCGCGCGTTCTCATAGTGCAACGTTTCAGATGCCATATCGTTTATTTCGTTTCATCCGCGAGGGCTAGACGTAGCTTTGCGGCAATTTCTTGAAGAGCCTGCGGAAGGATTGTAGTCGCCCCCAGCACCGGCATAAAATTTGTGTCGCCATTCCAACGCGGAACCAAGTGGATATGGAGGTGTTCCTCAATTCCAGCACCTGCAATTTTCCCTATATTCACACCGATATTAAATCCGTCAGGACGCATCACATGAGTTAATGCAGCCTGACATCGACGTAATAAAAGCATCAACTCCAACAACTCGTCATCCACCAATGCAGTAAAATCAGGCACTTCTCGATACGGTACAATCAAGATATGACCTCCCGTGTATGGGAATGAATTCAAGAGGGCATAACACGAGCGTCCACGAGTTAAAACATAGTTGGACTCGTCATCATTCGTTCGGGCTATTTTTGAAAAAATTGATTCTCCTGAATTTGGTTTTTTAGGTCCAAGAATATATTCTATTCGCCAAGGTGCGTGAAGGCATTCATTCATAGTTTGCTTTCTATCAACTGGACATAACTGTCAATCCTCTGCAGAACGCGATCCTTGCCGAGAACTTCCAACAGATGGTAGAGG
>CAMBHS010000077.1 GCA_945867235.1 Akkermansia muciniphila | reverse complement strand
GCATTTCGAGCAACGGTGGAATCGCTTCACGGCGACTCAATTTCCCCAATCCTTGCGCGGCAAAAAATCGCACTCGCAAGTTTTTATCTGATAAAGCAGAGATGAAAGAGGGTAATGCACCCGCCATGCGATGATCTCCGAGGATGCGTGCAGCCTGAGAGCGAATCTCCGGATCGGAATCTGACAGAAGCGGAAGAACTGGGTCTAGGGCTCCATTCACATGCGACGCTGAGAGTTGACCCAGCCCCCAGATGGCATGAATACGGGCGAGCTGTGAACTGTTTTTTGTCGCGATTAAAGAAAGTGTCTTCAGAGCTTTTCCTTTGCTCAGGGCTAATTCAAATTGCGCTTCTTGACGAACCCGTTGATCCCGATGGGCTAATAGTTTGCCGAGTTCTTCGAGTCCGCGATGGGTCATGCCTTCAATGCGGAGTCGTTTTGTGTCGGATACACCCGTTGAATTTGTGATCGAGGGATCGAACACGCGATAGATGCGGCCTTTTCCATTCATTCCCCATCCCTCAACCCAATCGGAAAAATAAATTCCGCTGTCCGCGCCAAAGGCCACATCGGTGGGGAGGCAGTTCCAAATAAATTCTTCATTGTCCGCTAATGAAAATGTTGCCCCATTGGGTTTGAGTGTGAATGAGTGGATGCCACTCGATCGGGATCCACGGAAATCGGTTAGGAAAAAACGGTTCATCAATCGCTCGCCAAGACCTGTTCCAGGATTAAAAGCCACTCCTGAGGGGCCATTAGCGAGATTCGTAATCGGCGGCAACAGATGGGCAGGTTGTCCGGCCCATTGTGGGTGCCACATTTTTTCGCTGTTCCAAGGGCCGCGAGCGTTGGGGTATTCGATAAACTGCCACCCCACCCGCCAACCGGAGTCCCCGCCTTCGACGAGATACACCCAACGAGCTTTGTCACCTCCATCTGAATTGTTGTCACCCGTGAAAAGATTTCCATATTGGTCGAAAGTCAGCCCCTGAGGGTTCCGCAGTCCGTAGGCAAATTCCTCCAAATCAGAGCCGTCTGGATTGCATCGGAAAACGGAGCCGCAATCGGGGTGGCCTATTTGCTTTCCGCCTTGCACCACATTGGCACCTCGGTCGCCGATGCTAAAATAAATCTTGCCGTCCGGACCGAAGGTCAACCCGTGCATGTCATGACCTAGGAAACCCACTCGCACGCCATAGCCGTAGCTTAGTGATTTGGTTTGATCCGCCTTACCATCCCCATCCGTGTCCTTGAGCCACCAAAGATTGGGGAGGTTTGCGAACCATACTTGACCCCGACGGGAGAGAACGCCGGCGGCAATGCCGTCGAGTGGATGGTTGAATCCGTCGGCGAACACACTGCTGAAATCAACTTTGCCATCGCCGTTTCGATCCTCAAGCAATCGGACGCGATCGGACCATTTGCTATAATCCGAAATCTTGGCTCCTTCATGGTGTTTCATCATGGCGAGGCGATCATCCGGTGTGCGGGAGGCGAGATCCTCCGCGAGCCAGTCCATGTGACCTCGGATGTCCGTCACGCCTTGATGAAGGCGGAAGGTTTCCACAACAAAAGCCCGACCTTTTTCATCAAAAGAAAACGCAACAGGATTGGCGAGATCAGGTTCCGCAGCAAACTGTTCAATCTGGTAACCAGAGGGAATTTTTATTCCTTTCATCACCTTTTGGCCCTCATCGGAAACCCCGACAATTTTGGGTTGAGATCCAGTTTTGGCTGTCCCAAGTTCATCAGCTAAGAGCGATCCGCTGGGGGATAAAATGAAAAACACAACAACCCATCGCTGAAGAATTCGGTAGATTAGAGACATCGACATTTGCGGAAAATACATTCAAGAAGGAGTGATCCGCAAGGGAACAAGTAAAACGAATTCGATCTATTTGTTTCGGTTGGCTATTTCTCCGAGCTGTGGGTTAGGGTTTTGCCAGTCCCTTCGTCCATCGTTCAATGGAATGATTCATTGGAGTGGGATGCCGGAATGCAACAATTGCCTACAAAAAAACGAGTCCCATGGATTGTCCTAGGTGCGCTCTTGGTGATTGGCGTGGCGGTCGGTTCCTTTTTGTCCAGACCCCCAGCCTTGATTGTCGTCAAGGAGTCGCAGGGTGTTCCCACCGAAGGTCGCCCGGGAGGTTTTGTCAGTTCTGCCACGTGCAAAGAGTGTCATGCGGATGAGCATGAGAGTTGGCATCGCAGTTATCACCGCACGATGACCCAATACGCTTCTGAAACGGCGGTCAAAGCTGATTTTAATCATGTAAACCTCCAGTTCAATGATGACCTTTTCCGACTTGAGAAACATGATGACGAGTTTATGGCATATGTTTCCGATCTCGCTTCGAAACCGATCGGGGTAGGGAAGTTGGAGGAAAACGCAGTTCCGATTCGGATGCTAACCGGTTCGCATCATATGCAGGTATTCTGGTTGGAGGGCGGGCATGGCAATATGATGCTCGGGTTTCCGTTCACATGGCTGATTGATGAAAAACGTTGGGTTCCTCGCGCTGACACCTTTCTGCGCGATCCTCAACTGCCTCCTCCTGTCGAGGTTTGGAACGAAACCTGCATCAGATGTCACACCACAGGCGGGCAACCTCGGAAAGATCGAGAGGAGCAAGTATTCCGAACTCGATCTGCCGAATTAGGGATCGCGTGTGAGGCCTGCCATGGCCCCGGCGAGACTCATGTCAGGGAGCGAAGGGCGGAAGGGCGGAAACCGGTCAAGAGACCGTCCCCTCCTTCCCAAACAGATGCGGATTCTGCCTTTTCCATTGTTCACCCGGGTCGCCTGAATTCGGTGCGATCTTCACAAATATGCGGCAACTGCCATGGCATGAAATGGTTTGAAGCGAACCAAGATTGGAATGAAAACGGGTTTCATTACAAGCCGGGTGATGACTTGGAAAAACACACGCCGATCATTCGTCCGACGCAGATCGAGAAGCAACCTTGGCTCAAGCCCGTGCTGGAAAAACACCCTGAAATCATGACTGATTTTTTCTGGCCCGACGGAATGGTCCGAGTTTCCGGACGTGAATACAACGGCTTGGTTGAGTCGGCTTGTTTCCAGCGTGGCAAAATGTCATGCCTGAGTTGCCACTCGATGCACGATAGTGATCCGGTGGATCAGCTCGCTCCGAAGATGAATACCAATGAGGCCTGCCTGAAATGTCATGATCAGTATCGAACCCGACTCGCGGAACACACCCACCATGGGGAAAAGTCGTCGGGGAGTCTGTGCTACAACTGCCATATGCCGCACACGACGTATGGGTTGCTCAAAGCGATGCGCAGCCATCAAATCACGTCACCATCGGTCTCGCGGGATGCGGCGGCGGGGCGACCTAACGCGTGCAATCTGTGCCATTTGAATCAAACCCTGGGGTGGGCATCGACGCGATTGGCCGCTTGGTATGGCCAAAAACCCGCCCAACTCACCCCCGATCAAAAAACAGTGCCTGCTGGAGCGTTGTGGTTACTCAAGGGGGATGCGGGAGAGCGCGCACTGGCTGCGTGGCATATGGGATGGACTCCCGCCCGAGCCGCATCGACAAACCTGCCAGCATCCGCATTGCTGGGGGTGACCTTGGATGACCCCTATTCGGCAGTCCGTTTCATCGCGCACCAATCCTTACGGACTGATCCGGCCTATGCTCAATTTCCTTATGATTACGTCGGAGATCCAACGGGTCGCGTCTCAACGGCAGAATCTTTTTGGAAATTTTTTCCTGAACAATCTTCAACGATCTCTTTGGAATCCGCTCGACGATTAAAGAAGGATCAAAACCCAAGATCGATCCACCTGCGTGAATAATCGAAGCGTGCAGGCTTTTTTTGTGTAAAAAAAGACCCCGCGCTTTTCATCCGATCCTGAAACCGGAAAAAAGTGCGGGGCGTTTGATCTAAGAACGTCGCCGTTCGAGATCAATGAAGTCGTTGAATACTACTCGGCTGTTTTCTTGGGGCGATTGCCACCAAGGCCCGCTTTTTTCATTTTCGCCTTGTCGTCTTCAGAAATTGCAGCGCGCTCTTCTTTGTCGAGTTTTCCGTCTTTGTTGGTGTCGTATTTAGCGGTGATTTCCTTGCGAAGCTTGGCTTGCTCAGGTGTTAATTCACGCTTAACTGGTTTGGCACCATCTTTTGGTGCGGGTTTGGCGTCTTCTGCGAGGACGCTGGTGCTGAGGGCAACTGCGCTCAATAGGCTTAGGAACAGTGTTTTCTTCATAAATGCGTATTATCGTGGTTAACGTCTTTCGACAATTGAGTAGACGCGAGCACGCAATTAAAAGTTACACCGTGAAAAAATCGGAGTTATTGCATCGAAAAAGTTTCTCTTCTTTTGATCCTTTTCGCTTGCTGGAAGGTTTTGTTTTTGTAAATGTTTTCGGAAACCCAACCATGCTGTCGCTAACTGTTAGCTTGAAACATCTGATGTCCGACCCTAGTCGGAATCTCCGCAGGGCTATTGAGAAACTGGGCAGTGCTGTTGGAGATATCCAATATCGTTTTTATTCCAAACCTTACCGACATTATTGTATAGGCGATTCGCTTACCTTTGAGTCATCTCAATTAAAGTAACATTTTTACATTTTCCTTCTATGTAGAGGGAGAGCGGGCTGCAGATTGGTTTTCCGTGTGTTCTGCTTAGCCCGCTTTTTTTGTCCTGATGCTGCCATTGCCTTGATGAGAATCTCTTTTGATTGATTGATTCAGAAATCATACATAAGTTAGTTGCGCATGAAACTGTCGGTTAAGAGTGATTACGCAGCTAGGGCGGTTCTGGGGTTGGTTAGAGCCTTTCCAACTGGGAAATCGGTTAAGGCGGAGGATCTCGCTGCAGGACAGGGACTTGCGGTGAATTATCTTGTCCAAATCCTCATTGAATTGAAGTCCAAGCAGATCGTGAAAAGCCAGCGAGGAAAGGATGGAGGTTACCTCTTGGCAAGGTCGCCTTCCTTGGTGACGTTGGGAGATATTATCCGCGCTGTTCATGGAGAAATTTTTGACAGCCCAGCACTCACTGACCCAGCCTGTCCTCCCGAATTACGGAATGCTTGGGCGTTATTGCAATCCACCCTGGATACCACGGCGGATAAGATAAATTTCCAACAATTGGCGGATGAAACTGTGGCTCGTGAAAAAATGTATTACATTTAAACGTGGAGCTAATTCGGGGATTTCTGCCTGATTAATTTCTGAGCCAACTCAATCGCCGCCATCATGCTCATTGGGTTTGCAATTCCTCGTCCCGCAATGTCGAAGGCGGTTCCATGATCGGGTGAGGTTCTGACAAAACTTAAACCCAATGTCCAGTTGATGCCGCGATCAAATCCGACCATTTTCAATGGAGCCAACCCTTGATCGTGATACATGGCCACTACCACGTCGTAGTCGCCTCGATATACGTAGTAGAAAAGGGCGTCAGCAGCCATCGGTCCAGTGACATCATACCCGCGTTGCTTCATTGCCAACACTGCGGGCTGGATCGTCGTGATTTCTTCCGTGCCGATCTTTCCCCCTTCGCCCGCGTGGGGATTTAACCCGCAAACGGCGATGCGGGAGCGACTCAATCCCAAATCGCGACAGGCCTCTGCAGCGCACTCAATGGCGAGTTCAACTTTCTTCTGGGTCAATGAATTGGCGACCTCCTTGATCGGGACGTGGGTGGTCGCTAGCACGACGCGCAACCAGCGATCGCGATCATCCTGTCCAAGCAACATCATCGCGGTTCGATCACACTTCGCGAGTTCAGAAAGGTATTCGGTTTGCCCCACGAAGGCAGGATGTCCAAGATTGATGATGCCTTCCTTGCTGAGGGGAGCGGTAACCATCCCGTGTAATTCTCCACGATGACAGCGATTCCCGGCCTCTAGCAAGCAGGCCAAGGCTGCTTCTGCTGCGATCGGGTCACCGCATTTCAAGTCTGGTGGCAACGGCGTTGGAAGGGGATTAAAAACGACCACCCTTTCCATCGCGTGGTAGGAGGTAAAAGGAGTTACCTTCAAATCCAACTGCAATGCGGCCCGTGTTCGATCCAAGACGCCGCGATCTCCCAGAATTAAATACCGAGTGCCATCGTCAGGCAGGGCAGCGAGGCTTTTCAAGGTCACCTCTGGACCCACACCCGTAGGATCCCCCAACGAAATTCCAATCCACGGATTCATCGTTTAACCCGCACGCTTTCCTATCCCAGAGCAGTCGCGCTTCTGGTTCAGTAATATCGGATAAATGCCTTACTTTTGAGGCGATTGATCCACTGATCTCTCAGGCGTCGGCTTTCCCTTGTTTTTAGGGTTTGCTCCACTTCCTGTTGTGTTTCGGAAAGCGGGCGAATATGGCTCATCCGCACCTCCTCAACTTTCATAAGGTAAACCCCATCGGGAGTGGAAATGGGTTCGCTGTGGCGACCGGGTTTCAGCGCGAAGGCTACCTTGGCGAGATCTTCCCTCAGGGTTTTTCGATCCACCCAACCCCAGTTTCCCCCTTCGGAGGCTTGGGAACCCTTGGAATAAACGCGAGCCATTTCTGAAAAATCCGCTCCAGCATCGATTTGAGTCAGGATTTCTTGCCCCATTTTGAGTGAGGAAATATTTTCTTTCGATTGATCCGTGAGAACGATCATCCGGAGTTTCACTTGATCGGGCAGCCTGAACAGCTCCAAATTTTCGACGTAATAGCTCTCAATTTTAGAGGGGGAAATGGTCGGATCCGCTGGAAATTTTTGTCGGAACATCAATTCGAGAATGGTGCGTTCTCGAATTTTCTGTCGGTATCCTTCGTAGGTCACCCCTTGGGATTGCAATGTTTTTATTAAAACCAGGCGGTTTTCATATTTTTTTTGATCCTCTTGGATGCGGTTCTCGATGAAACTTTCTGGGAGATTATAACCGGCAGTCTTAAACTCCTGTAACACGAGTTGATACTCGACGAGTTCTTGAGTGCGTGCGCCGCGAAGGTCCTTTATTTTTTGATCCAAAACGGCTGGCTGTGAACCATAGCGCCGTTCTAGAGCGGAAATGTCATCACGGATACTATTTTCAAGATCCTTATAAGTAACAATGGTGTCGTTAACGATGACCGCGATCCCGTTGACATCGGTGGGTTGGGCGACCGTTGGGGAGGCGAAGGCAACCAAGAGAACCAGTATCAGAATGATGTATTTCATGAACCTGATGAAATCTTAAGGGATCATCTTGCGGTGGTCAATCTTCCTCGTGGAACCGGGGACGGCCACTGGGCTTACGGGGATTACAGTAAGTCCAGAGTCCGGCTCAATTCCTGGTCGGTGTTATAAAAATGGGGTGACAATCTCAGGTATTGTTTGCCGGTTCTGTCGGAGCGTAGGGATGTGATGATATTGGCGGATAAAAGTTGGGAATAGATTGCCGCCATGTCTGTGTCGGGTTTCGTAAATGTGATACAGCCCGAAGCGTCTTGTTGCAGGGCCTCAGCATTGAGAACCTGGTAGCCTTTTTCACGCAAGGCAGGAACGATCCAAGATCGCTTACGCCAGAGTTCCTGGCTGATGGTGTCGATCCCTAGTTCAAGTACCAGGTCGAGACTCGCCTTCAGCCCAACAATTCCAAGGATGTTGGCGGTTCCGGCTTCATACCGTCGAGCGTCGTCACGATAAACAATTTCCTCCTGTGCACTGTAATTTGGGCATCGAATGTTATGCCATCCCTGGGTGGTGGGTTTCAGTCGGGCCTGGGCCTCCTTCTGGACATACATCAGTCCACCCGCACAGGGCCCAAGCAGCCATTTGTGAGAGTCTGCCGCCAAAAAATCTACATTTTTAACCGTTGTGGGAAATGCACCCAAGGTTTGGATGGCATCAACACAGAACAGGATTCCACGGTCGTGCAGTGCTTTGCCAATCTTCTCTAAATCGATTCGGTATCCCGAGAGAAAATGGCTGGAGGCCAATGCGACGAGTTTGGTGCTTTCGTCGATTTGACCGATGACATCCGAGGATCGGATTTTACCTAATTCTCGGATATTTAAAAAACGGACTTGGACTCCACGATCCGCCAAAGCCATCCAAGGATACACGTTCGACGGATAATCATCGAAATAGACCACCACGTTTTCTCCACGGCGTAATTTTACTCCGGCGGCAATGAAACTTAAGGCCAGAGAAGTCGGACCAATCAAGGCGATTTCTTCGGGTTTTGCCTGGAGCAGTTGTGCAGCGGCGACACGGGTATCGCGGAAGAGTCCATCGGGGATTACCAATTCCTGATCGCCTTTCATGCAGGCATCGGAATAGTTTTTGATCGCGTCCACGACGCGCCGGGGCAGGGGACACACGCCAGCATGAGCCAGATATATTTTTTCTGAGACAACTGGGAATTCATGCCGTCGCAATTCTTCGTTAGATAGGATTTCCTGTAGGGTCATTCGATTTTATGCAGGTCGAGTTCGTTTATTAAAAGCTACCGCGTCAGCATACTTGATTCCTTGGCCTCCAAAAATATCAAGTGCTGATCCGATGGTCAGGTCAATGCGCCCGTGGCTAAGTTGGGAAACCGTGGAAAGATCCTCCACTGATTTTGCTCCTCCCGCATAGGTGGTGGGGTGGGAAGTCCAGTTTGATAATTGAGCTACGAGTTCAAGATCGATTCCTTGGCAGAGCCCTTCGACATCCACGGCGTGAATGAGGAATTCATCGCAATAGGTGCCTAGCTTGGCGAAGGTATCGGCGGAAAGGGTTAGGTTTGTAAATTTTTGCCAGCGATCCGTAACTACAAAATATTGACCCTCTCGTTTGCGGCAACTGAGATCCAAAACAAGACGGCGTTTTCCAAGAAGATCCACCAACTTATCCAGTCGATCCCACTCGAGTTTTTCGTCACGAAAGACCCACGATGTCACAATGACGTGGGAAGCCCCTGCTTCCAGCCAATTTTTTGCATTGTCCGGGTTGATCCCGCCACCGATTTGTAATCCCCCTGGCCAAGCCTCAAGGGCACCGCGAGCTGCCTCCTCGTTACCGCTTCCAAGCATGATGACATGACCTCCACGCAGTTCATCTTTGCGGTATAAATTCGCAAACCAAGCTCCTGATTTTTCAGAAACGAAATTTGTTTTGGGGCCGGTCATGCCATCCGTCAGCGTGCCGCCAACGATCTGTTTGACCCGACCTTCGTGTAAATCGATGCAAGGACGAAACATGGTTTAAATAAACATCCCGTATCACGCAGCTAAAAGGAGGACACAGACTGTCGCGGGGAGCGAAAACCTTCGGCGGATTCACCTACCTGTCAACCCCGACCCATCGCCCTCCCTGCCACCCATCCCGTAGTCCACGCTGCTTGAAAATTAAAGCCGCCCGTGATTCCGTCAATGTCCAATAACTCGCCAGCGAAATACAGACCGGGGCTTATTTTACTTTCCATGGTATTGAGATCGACTTCGTTGAGCTTCACTCCCCCGCATGTGACAAACTCATCCTTATTAAGGCTCTTACCTTTAACTTGAAACGGCGAGCGATGAAGCGTCTCGACCAGCTTTTGGATCCCGTTGCGTCCTAGATCGGCCCACCGTCGGTCTCGAGGGATCCCACTGAATAATACCAAAGCCTCCCATAAACGAGCCGATATGGGAGCCATGGGTGAATTCACAACTAGTTTTCCAGCGTTGCTTTTGATGCGGCCGACCAAGGTGGAGCGCAACTGATCCTCATTGATTTTAGGAAACCAGTTAACCAAAAGTGGAAAAACGTAATTCAAGCCGTGCAACGTGCGTGCGCCCCAAGCTGAAGCCCGTAAAATAACCGGACCACTCAGTCCCCAATGAGTCAGTAGAATGGAGCCTTTTTCTTTGAGTTGAGTATCAGGAATTGATACTTCCACGGTTTCGACGCACACACCTGCGAGTTCATGCACCCAAGGAGTGTCGATATGAAATGTAAATAGCGACGGAACAGGAGGCTCGATCGCATGACCCAGATGGGTGGCCAGTGCCCCAAGGGCTGGAGTGCGGCAGCCACCAGTCGCCAATAGGACACGCTCCGCGGCGATGGAATCTCCACGACTGGTGGTAATTTGGTAGGTGCTTCCGTTGCGTATTATTCGATCAACGCCGCAATTGGTCCGCAGCTCGACCTGAGCGGATCGCGCCTCGTTTAAGAGGCAATCGATGATCGTTTGTGAGCTGTCCGTTGTGGGGAACATTCGCCCGTCCTGCTCTGTTTTTAATGCAACCCCGTGTTTCTCAAACCAATCCACCGTGTCCTGAGCTTGGAATCTTTTCAGAAGTCCAATGAGTTCCTTGCCTCCACGAGGAAATCGTCGAGCCAACTCCCTTGGATCAAAGCAGGCATGAGTGACATTGCATCGGCCGCCGCCTGAAATGCGAACTTTTTGAAGAAACTGATTGCCGCGTTCCAACAGGATTACTCTCGGTTTTGAGTCCGATTGCGCACAGGCGATTGCGGCAAAAAATCCAGCCGCTCCTCCACCTACCACAACGATTTGTCGCGAACTCATCGAAGCCAAGTTAACAAAATCAGAACCTCAGCCAAACAATTAGAGAAGGCCGCACCGATTAACTTTCGCATTTCACCGGAGTTTTACTAGACCGGGCACAGTTAAATTGAAGCAAAATGTTGGCGACCAAGATCAGTCCGCCGCCCCAAAGTAAGGAAGGAGTGAGCAACTCGTTGACATAGTTGACTCCGAACCATCGTCCAAAATAAGTCGGCAAAAAAAGTGCAAAAAGGCTGGCGAACACCGGTTCAACACAATAGATCAAACCGGCTTCGGCGGAAGAAACTTTTGGTTGCCAATAATTCATCATCACGTAGGCAATCAAGGTGCAAAAAATGACCAATTGCCCGATGAGGATGTGGACGGAGGGTGAACGTAACAGAATGAGCGGTTCTGCCCATGAACGCATGGTGAAGAGGATGGCGACAATCCCGACCAAAGCGATGGCGACAAACATAATAAGAGAGAAATGGAGGACATTGTTTTGACGGAATACAGGACGCTCAAGCCAAAGAATTTGGGCTGCAAATACCATGGAGCCCAGCAAGGTCTCCGTTTCCCCCCGGCCGAGTCTGAAAGTTTTCAAATTGATATCGCTCAATATGACGATTCCAATCACGACAAGGAGGCACGCCATGAGCAGTTCGAGACTGGGCCAGGATTTGTTCCTAACCGCGAGGATGATCGGTAGAACGATGCAATACGCTTGAGTGAGGAATGCCGAGGTCGAAGCTGTGGTGTAGTTCAATCCATCCATCTGCAATATGATCCCTATCCCACCAAACAGTCCCAGGATCGAGCCTTGCCAAAGTTCAGAATGGCTTATTTTATTCAGGCTTCGAAATGTAAAGAGAGCCAGGAGCAGAGCGGCGATTCCAAACCGCAGTGCATTAAAAAAAGCAGTTCCGAACCATGAACTCGTATCTGGCAGTAGTTGTTGTTGGATCTGCCCCAATGCTTTCATCACCGGAAAACTCAATCCCCAGAACAGTGTGGCCAAGGCCAGCATGTTCATCGCTTTGCCGTGCTCGTTGGTAGGATTATTCATGAATGATTGGGACCTTCCACAAAGGAAAAAGGAACGGTTCCTTGTGGACCGAAAGGCATCAAGGTTTATCCATGGGTGAGAGCAATCCACCCAGCAAGGAGCAGGTCAAACCCACCAATACCGCCACCCCGGCGATGCTTAGACCTTTAGGGGTGGGATATTGCTGAACCACACCATAGGCGGCTAGGCAAAGAATAATATCCAATCCAAAAAAATACCACGATGGAGCCCACGGTTGGCGAGGTGGATTTGAATCACCCACTCCTTCCATCTGGAGCAGGTTTTTGACCCCCGGGGTGAATCCTTTTACAGCCGAGGAATCGATGGGCGACCCCGCCACGTGATCCCCGTCCATCAAACTCCCCAATCCCTTCCCTAAAACTGACTTTGACATAGAAATAACCTCTGTTCTTTCCCTGCGAATGACAATGCAAATTGGAGTAACAGTAACGGAAGTTGAGTGGGATTACGTTTCAAAATTGACTTGCGAGCCGTGTGGACCACAGGCAATGTGACTGCCCGGTGGGCGCTTGTGGTGGAATTGGCAGACACGCTACTTTGAGGTGGTAGTGGGGAAACCCGTGCAGGTTCAAGTCCTGTCAAGCGCACCAATTCTTTGCATTCAGTGCGTTTCTCAAGCAGTTTTGCCTTCTCAATCTAATCCTCCGGCAATTTAGCTGGGTAAGGTATCCACTAATTGGCGGAGTTGAGTTTTGAGGATTTTACCCGTGGCGTTTCGAGGAAGGAGAGGCAAAATGTGGATGTGCCTTGGCACTTTATAGTTGGCCAATCGTTCGCGTAGAAAGTCGATGATGTTTTGCGGGTGCAGGACAGTGCCTTCCATCGCCGAGATGAATGCCACAGGTTGTTCCCCTTTCCGAGCGTCGGGTTGCCCCACGACGGCAGCTTCCTTGATTCCTGGAAATTGGTATAAAATTTCCTCGATTTCTCGGGGGTAAACATTAATCCCGTTAACAAGGAGCATGTCCTTTTTTCGATCCGTGATAAAGAAATAGCTATCAGGATCTCTGAATCCGATGTCTCCGGTGAGCAGCCAACCGTTTCGTAAAACTTTGGCAGATTCTTCAGGCTGATTCCAATAGCCCGCCATGACATTGGAACCGCGCACGCAAATTTCCCCTACTTCGCCGTGAGAAAGAAATCGACCGGAGTC
>CAMBHS010000076.1 GCA_945867235.1 Akkermansia muciniphila | reverse complement strand
TTCTCGGCTTGCGAAAAGCGGCGCGTGTTTTGGGAGCCGCAACGGTTGGGAGCGTCCGTTATGGTTTGTCACGGGCGCACTGCAACCCGTGATGCAATATTCTTTTCAACGTCAGAATTGGTTTCCAGCTCACGCGCGAGAACATCGAGGGTGCCGTGAGACCGTCGCGATTTTTGATCAAACCGGTTTTTCCAAATACCTGTTGAAAGGTTCCGACGCGCTTTCTGTGTTGCAATCCTGTTGCGGTGCAGACCTTGACGTATCACTGGGCAAAGCTGTTTACACAGGGATGTTCAATCAACGGGGTGCGTTCGAAAGCGATCTCACAATCCTCCGTTTGTCGCCGGAAGAGTTTTATATCGTGGGCAGCACCGGGCAAACGATGCGCGATCAAGATTGGATCCGCCGCAATCTCCGCCCAGACGATCAAGTTTCGCTCACCGATGTCACCGAAGCCTACTGTGTCCTCGGAGTGATGGGACCGAACTCGCGCACCTTGTTGAGCCAGTTGACTAACGCGGATCTTTCCTTGTCGGCTTTCCCATTTGGCACGGCACAACACATCGATCTTGGCATGGCGGTGGTTCGCGCGATTCGAATTACTTATGTGGGGGAAATGGGTTGGGAACTCCACGTGCCAACAAGTTCGGCGGCGTTACTTTACGATGCCTTGATCGCCGCAGGGCGTGATCTCGAGTTGGTCAACGCAGGTCACTACGCCATCAATTCGCTCCGCATGGAAAAAGGATACCACGCGTGGGGATCGGATATTTCACCGGATGACACCGCATTGGAAGCAGGTCACAGCTTCACGATCGCTTGGAATAAAGCAGGTGGTTTTATAGGGAAAGAATCTCTGCTTCGGCAAAAACTGGCAGGCATCAAACGTCAATTGGTCACCTTTGTCCTGCAAGATCCGGAGCCCGTGCTGTGGGGCAGTGAACCCATCTACCGCAACAATCTCGTGGTTGGTTACACGACCTCGGGTTCATATGGACACAGCGTGGGTGGCGGGATCGGCATGGGCTATGTGAAAAATGAGGAAGGCGTGGACGCGGAGTTTATTCTCTCTGGTAAATACGAAATAAACATTTCTGGTAGGCGTTATGCGGCCATTCCTTATCTCAAAGCTCCTTACGATCCGGAACGCAAGCGAATCCTCACATAAATAGAGGCACCTAAAATACTCGGTGGTTAAAAAGTTGTTTTCCCACGCCTGCCCCTCTGATTGACTGGCATCCATGAAACTTATGGTCATCGGTTCCGGGGGTCGCGAACACGCGTTGGTTTGGAAATTAGCGCAATCCCCTCGAGCCAGACAGATTTGGTGCGCGCCCGGCAATGCAGGCATTGCGTTGGAGGATAATCCAATGGGAGTACCCGTGGCTTGCGTTCCGATTTTGGCAGACGACCTGACCCAGTTGCTCGCTTTTGCAGTGGAAAACGAGCCAGATCTCGTGATCGTTGGGCCTGACAACCCGCTTTCCTTGGGGATTGTCGATCTTTTCGAGGCACACAAGATTCGGATTTGGGGCCCGAATCAAAAAGCGGCTCTGTTCGAATCTTCAAAAGTTTTTTCTCAAGCCTTCATGGAACGCCACCGTGTTCCCACGGCCCGTGCAGGCACATTTGACAACCCTCAATTAGCCTCCGTGTTTGCTGCTGAATTGCAGGGGCGTTGCGCCGTCAAAGCGGATGGACTCGCATTGGGAAAGGGAGTTCTGATCTGCCACAATCCCACGGAGGCAGAGGCGGCCATCAATGAAATACTGATCCGACAGGCGTTTGGAGCCGCAGGTGCGAAGATCGTGATCCAAGAATTACTCGAAGGTCCGGAGATTTCGCTCCACGCACTGTGCGATGGCAAGACTGCTAAACTGTTTCCAACCGCTCAAGATCACAAGCGCGCTTTGGAAGGCGATCAAGGGCTGAACACCGGGGGAATGGGCACCTATAGCCCGACCCCTTTTCTGAATGAAGCCGAGTTGCAAAAAATGGGCGATCAAATCCTCGATCCTTGGCTCCAAGGGTGCGCTCAGGAAGGGATCGATTTTAAGGGGATTCTTTACCCGGGCGTGATGCTTACAGCGGCGGGTCCGAAGGTGCTGGAATTCAATGCCCGATTTGGGGATCCAGAAACCCAAGTTTACTTGATGCGCCTAGAAAACGACCTGATTGACCTTCTGGAAGCCAGCGTGGACGGCAAACTAGGTCAGAGCGAGCTCCGATGGTCACCCCAAGCCGCTGTGTGTGTTGTGATGGCCTCCGGGGGATACCCTAATTCCTACGCCAAAGGGCAACCGATTACCGGTCTTGACCAAGCTGCGGCTCTGCCCAATGTCAAAGTATTCCACGCAGGCACCACAGTTAAAAATGGCACATTGGTGACGAATGGCGGACGAGTTTTAGGGGTCACCGCTTTGGGTGCCACACTCGCGGAAGCTCAGGCGACTGCATATCGTGCGGTGGACCTGATCCATTTCAAAGGAGCACATGTTCGCAGGGATATTGCCGCCAAGGCGCTCGTGTGCTAGCCTGTCACTCTGCGTTATGTCGGCGTGGTTCTGTTTTCCTGTCTTGCACATGAATGTTCGCAAAATGAATTGGTTGGCTTCCATGGCACTTGCCTGGCTTGTTTTCGCCTGCTCCAGCCATGGAGCCGAAACCCAACCGAGTTACAATTTCCAAGAACTCTTTTCTTTGATCCGTTCTAACCTCGCGGGACTTTCACCCGAGGACCTCAACCGCGCCGCCACATTGGGGCTTGTGGATCAATTGCGCGGGAGGGTGGAACTAATTGGAGGGACGGGCGACACCAATGTGGTTCGTGACCAACCGATCGCACGAACCAATATTTTTGATGAATCATTTGGGTATATCCGGATCGGAGCCGTGAGCGAGGGTCTGGGGGTGCAATTTGGGAATACCTTGGAACAAATGGGAGCCGCAAAAAGTCTCAAGGGAATTATTTTGGATCTAAGATTCGCCGCCGGCACTGATTTTTCTGCTGCGGTGGATGTGGTGGATTATTTTGCCGCCACCGAACAAGTGCTCCTAAAATGGGGCGGGAAAACAGGGCGAACCAAACCCAAGCTGAACCCCGTGAAAACACCGATGGCTGTCCTAATCAATCATCAAACGATCGGTGCCGCCGAGGCCTTGGCAGGCATGTTACGCGTCGCTAGTCTCGCCTATCTTGTGGGCACTCCCACGGCGGGTCAGGCGCGCACCTATCAAGAATTCACCTTGAGCAACGGACAAAAACTCCGTATCGGCCAAGGTCCAGTTGAACTTGGCACCGGAGAAATCATTTCCGACAAAGGCGTTGCCCCTGACCTTTTCGTGGAATCAAACGCCGCAGCCGAGCGAAATTATATCATCGATCCGTTTAGTGCCGTCTCCGAACCCATTACCAATGTGAACACACAGACTCCCAAGGACAAATCTACCACCGTGAGAGTCACTCGTAAAAACTTCAATGAAGCGGATCTTGTGCGTCGCCACAAAGAAGGATTGGATCCCGATTCACCGCTAGCCACGGGTTCCGATGAGCCAGAGCACACCAAAACAGCCATCGTCGATCCCAGCCTAGGTCGAGCATTGGATTTTCTGAAAGGTCTCTCCATCCTCCAAGCCAAACCCAACTAGATCGGAGCGGTTGATGATGGAAGGACTTCCCCTCGTTTCCTTCGATATCGAATGGAGTTTCGAAGGGACGATCGGATTGACGAATTCAATTCCACAACTCAATTTTAATTAGACTTTGTCGTAATGAAGACCATTTTGTTTGTCTGCACTGGAAATACCTGCCGGAGCCCCATGGCGGAAGGGTTATTCCGCCGCATGACTCAAGGGCTGGGTGATTACCAAATCATGTCCGCAGGTGTAGGCGCGATTGATGGTCTGGCTCCCAGTGTCCACGCAGTTCGCGCTCTGCGGGATCTCAATATCGATATTTCCAAACAGCGCAGCCAGATGCTGACGTCGGACATCGTTAAACAGGCCGATTTTATTTTTGGTATGACCCATGGTCATACGGATGTGATCGCATTGCTTTATCCAAAGGCGATGGAAAAGACGTTTTTACTCCGCGAGTTTGACGACACGCTGGACGCCTTTGAGAAGGACATTAGCGATCCCATCGGCGGCTCTTTAGAAGTTTATCGGGAGTGCCGCGATCAGATCGAACAAGGGATTGTGAGCCTGCTTAAATTTATCAATCAAACCCAAACTCTAATCCCTGAACCGCAAGCCAATCCGCCGGTCGTGCTGACCATCGGTTCGGATCATGCGGGCTTTGCATTGAAGGAGGCGATTAAAACCCACCTTCAAAATCGTCAGATCACTTTCACGGACTTGGGCACTCATGACCTGGCCTCTACCGATTATCCCGAATATGCCAAAGCCGTCGCCGAGGCGGTGGTGACGGGCAAAAGTGACTTCGGACTTTTAGTGTGTGCCACCGGCATCGGGATGAGCATCACGGCAAATAAAGTTCCTGGCATCCGAGCCGCCTTGGTTATTAACGAGGAAATGGCTGGTTTGACCCGTGAGCATAATGATGCCAATGTGTTGTGCCTTGGAAGTAAACTGGTCAGCCCGGAACTGGCTGGTAAACTCGTCGATCTCTTTTTAGCAATCAAGTTCGAAGGCGGTCGCCATGAGCGCCGCGTCAAAAAAATGGAAAATAGCACTCCCTCCCACTCGCAACGGCTTCGCTCCGTGGATCCCGAGATTTTTAATGTCATCGATCTCGAACGCCATCGACAACAGGAAAATATTGAACTCATCGCTAGCGAGAATTTTACTAGCCCCGCCGTGATGGAGGCTCAGGGATCGGTGCTCACCAACAAATACGCAGAAGGCTACCCCGGCAAGCGATGGTATGGCGGATGCGAATTTGTTGATGTTGTGGAGCAACTCGCGATTGATCGGGCGAAGCAGCTCTTTGGAGCCGAGCACGCAAATGTGCAGCCTCACTCCGGCAGTGGTGCAAACATGGCGGTCTATTTTTCCATGCTGAAACCCGGAGATAAAATGCTAACCATGGATCTGAGCCATGGCGGACATTTGACCCACGGGAACAAAGCGAATTTCTCAGGAAAATTTTTCGAGATTGTTCATTACGGGGTTCGCAAAGAGGATGAGCGCATCGATTATGACCAACTCGCCTCCATGGCTCGTGAGCATAAGCCGAAAATGATCACGGTTGGGGCGAGTGCCTATTCGCGCCAGATCGACTTCGCACGAATGGGGGAAATTGCCCGCGAAATCGGAGCCTTGCTCTTGGCAGATATCGCCCATATTGCAGGCTTGGTGGTCACCGGGGAGCATCCCAGCCCCATGGAACATGCGGACTTTGTAACGACCACAACTCACAAAACCTTGAGAGGTCCTCGGGGCGGGTTGATTTTGTGCAAATCGAAATATGCCAAGGAAATCGACTCACAAGCGTTTCCCGGAATCCAAGGAGGGCCACTGATGCATGTAATTGCCGCCAAAGCGGTCTGCTTTCATGAAGCCTTGCAGCCATCCTTCAAAATCTATCAACAGGAGGTCGTCAAAAACGCCAAGGCGTTGTGCGCCGGGTTGAAACGGAACGGCTTCCGCATTGTCAGCGACGGCACCGATAACCACTTGATGATGGTGGATGTGGGTGCTAGGAACTTTACTGGAAAAGATTGCCAGATGATTCTCGATGAGGCTGGGATCACCGTGAATAAAAACACGATTCCCTTCGAAACACGCTCTCCCTTCCAAGGGAGTGGCATCCGCGTCGGAACTCCCGCCGTGACGACCCGAGGAATGCGAGATGGAGAGATGGCCGCAATCGCCGACATGATCAGCGAAGTCTTGCTGGATATTAAAAACATTGACGCCGCTCACAATATCCGCGATCGTGTTCGAGAGCTATCTTCCAAATTTCCCTTGCCAAGTTAAGATAAACCCCAAGGAATTTTGACCTAAAGTATTGTGAAACCGCAAGGTTCACACCGTTGAAAAATTAATGTTCCGAATTCGACCGGCGAACGTAGCACAAGAATAAATCCCCTATTTTGAATCTATCCCGACCGACTCCATTTGAGTCGAGGATCCGTAAATATGCCTAAGCCACCTACCCCCACCAAAACCGCGACCTCAGCCAAACCGAAAGCGAGCACAAAAAAACCGGCCGTGGCGGCACCTGAAAATGAGTTGCCACTTGGAATTTCCGCACCTGCACCCCTCCCACCAGAAAAGTCCTCTGAACCCGTGGAGCCAGCAATGTCTAGAAATGAACCCTCTTCTGAAGAACCGACCCCGGTATTCGCCGTGCCCGAATCCTTTGTAGAACCGCGCGAAGACTCGTCCCGGTTATCTGAATCCGACGCGAATCCCGGTACCGATCCTAGCCAGCAACCGACTGAGTCCGATCCGCAAGGTTCGCCAGTTTCGGAAACGGGTCAACCGCCGGAACGAGAACGCCATCAAGGAGAGGGTAGAGGTTCCGTCCGCCATGTGCATAATTCGAGCGGGCAGCGGCATCAAAAGCACGGAAAGAGCAAGAAGCACGGACGTCCTCAACAACAGAAGCACGGGAAGCCCCACTCCAAACATC
This sequence comes from Akkermansia muciniphila, assembly GCA_945867235.1. GTDB lineage: Bacteria > Verrucomicrobiota > Verrucomicrobiia > Limisphaerales > SXQI01 > SXQI01. The sequence goes on along the minus strand of CAMBHS010000076.1, from coordinate 6,437 downwards.
CCAAACCTCCCCGCCCTGTTCAACCTATGGTTGAGGTTGAGGAGGAGGCCATCCTTCCGATCGATCCGAACGCTCCCAAGATCAATCTCGCGGAACTCCAAAACATGTCCATGGCAGAGGTAAATGCCATGGCGAAGGAAATGTTGATCGAGAACTTCGGGACGATGAAGAAGCACGAGGTGATCTACCAGATTCTCCAAAAGAATTCTGAGCGGAACGGTCTGCTTTTCACTGAAGGAGTGCTGGAAATTCTTCCTGAAGGGTTTGGATTCCTGCGATCCCAGGCGTTTAATTATCTGCCTTGCCCTGAGGACATCTACGTTTCCCCATCACAGATTCGTCGGTTTGATTTGCAGACAGGGGATCTGATCCAAGGGCAGATCCGGCGCCCCAAAGAAAAGGAGCGTTTTTTCGCATTGCTCAAAGTGGAGCACGTGGGCAACGAAGACCCGGAAACCGCCAAAGATAAGACGCATTTCGACAACCTGACCCCGCTCTTCCCAGATCGTCGGTTTATCCTTGAGACTACCGCCGATGAACTTTCCACACGGGTATTGGATTTAGTCTGCCCCATAGGTAAAGGCACACGCGGATTGATCGTGGCTCCTCCGCGCACCGGCAAAACAGTGCTGATGCAAAAACTGGCTAACGCCATCCTGAAGAACGATCCCAATTGTTACCTGTTCATTCTGTTGATCGACGAAAGACCCGAGGAGGTCACGGATATGGAACGCTCCTGCAAACCGGCGGAGGTAATTAGTTCCACATTTGATGAACCACCAGAGCGGCATGTTCAAGTGGCGGAGATGGTAATTGAGAAAGCCCGCCGAATGGTCGAGCACAAGAAGGATGTGGTCATTCTTCTCGATTCGATCACGCGCCTCGCCCGGGCTTACAACACGGTGCAACCGCACTCCGGAAAAATCCTATCGGGCGGTGTGGATGCGAATGCATTGCACAAACCCAAACGCTTCTTCGGAGCCGCCCGAAACATCGAGGAAGGCGGATCGCTGACGATCATTGCCACCGCTCTGGTCGATACGGGTTCCCGCATGGACGAGGTTATCTTCGAGGAATTTAAGGGAACTGGAAATATGGAAGTTCACCTAGATCGTCATTTGGTGGAGCGACGCATATTCCCTTCGATCAATGTTGAATTATCCGGCACTCGCAAAGAAGAACTCCTTTATCACCCTATGGAGTATACCAAGGTGGTGATGCTCCGCCGCGCTCTCACGGGGGTTCCTCCTGTCGAGGCGATGGAACTGATTTTGACTAAACTCAAGAAGACTCAAAGCAATATCGAATTTTTGCTCGGGATGAATCTTGGTAGTGCGAGATAGTGTTTATTTCACCAAGAAAACGGTAGGATTCCCAGCAGGCTTTCGAGCCTGCGATGCTTGACGGTGATTGTGCCTGCAAGTAAGTTGGCACACTTAAAAAGAAAGAATTGTTGAATGCATAATTATCTGGTGCCAGTGGTTGTCGAGCAGACCGGACGCGGCGAACGAAGCTACGATATTTATTCGCGCCTGTTGATCGACAGGATCGTTTTCCTCGGCACTCCTGTGGACGATGGGGTTGCCAATGTCATCATTGCGCAGCTTCTCTTTTTACAGATGTCGGATCCCAAAAAGGACATTCATTTTTACATCAACAGTCCCGGTGGCAGTGTCACGGCTGGGTTGGCCATCTATGACACGATGCAGTTCATGACCTGTGATGTGAACACCTACTGTATCGGGCAGGCAGCGAGCATGGGAGCCGTGTTGCTTTCGGCAGGAACCAAGGGAAAACGCTACGCTCTCCCCAACGCGAACATCATGATTCATCAAGTTCTCGGTGGTGCTGAAGGTCAGGCGTCCGACGTGGAAATTCGCGTCAAATACATGCTGAAGTTGAAACACTCCCTCAACTCAATTATTTCGAAACATACTGGAAAACCAGTGGAGCAAGTGGAAAAAGACTGCGACCGCGATAACTTCATGAGCGCGGCTGAGGCTTGCGCCTATGGATTGGTGGACAAAGTCGTCGGATCACGAAAAGAAATTCCGATGTTGGAAAGTTCATCACCCAGTTCGGGGGGAAGAACGAATGAAGGCTCCAGCATGGAACCTCCAACCTCCGGATCGTCCTCTGCTCGGTCCTGATCAACACCCAATAACTCGAGGTTATGGCACGCCCCACACAACTCAGCCTCTGCAGCTTCTGCGGGAAATCTCACGCGGAAGTGAAGAAGCTGATTCAAGGGCCTGGGGTTTACATCTGCGACAATTGCGTCATCGTCTGCAAAAACGTAATCGACAAAGAACTGCGACTTGAGCCTAAGAAGCCGGCAAAACAGTTACAAATTCTCAGACCTGCAGAAATTAAAGCGCAGTTGGATCTGCATTGCATCGGTCAGGAACACGCCAAGCGCACCCTTTCGGTCGCGGTCCACAACCATTACAAGCGCATTGTCAATGACCAGTGGGTAACTGAAGGCCAAGAAGCTCCGACGATTCCGCAACAATTAGTGGGAGTCGAAATTGAAAAAAGCAACATCCTCCTCGTGGGCCCCACAGGTTCAGGCAAAACCCTTTTGGCTCGGACATTGGCGCGGGTGCTTGATGTGCCTTTTGCGATCGCGGATGCCACCGCTTTGACGGAGGCGGGTTACGTCGGTGAAGATGTCGAAACGATTATCCAACGTCTGCTGCAAAATGCGGATTACGATGTCAAGCGGGCCCAAACGGGAATTATTTACGTGGATGAGATCGATAAGATCTCCCGCAAAACTGAAAACGTCTCCATCACCCGAGATGTTTCGGGCGAAGGCGTGCAACAAGCGTTGCTCAAGATTCTAGAGGGCACGATCTGCAACGTCCCCCCCCAAGGAGGTCGCAAACATCCGCAGCAGGAATATATCCGCGTGGATACGACGAACATTCTATTTATTTGCGGGGGTGCTTTTGTTGGGATTGACCAAGTGATCCAGCGGCGCTTGGGAACCTGCACCTTGGGTTTCGGGGCGAGTGATAACGGTCTAAAATTGTCCGACATGACGCCGCAGAACTCCCTCCAATACATCGAGCCCGGGGATTTGTTGAGCTACGGGTTTATCCCAGAATTCATCGGCCGCCTCCCCATGGTCACCGTTCTGGAGGAACTGAATGTCGAGCAATTGCAGCAGATTTTGACAGAGACCAAAAACGCGCTGACAAAGCAGTTTTCAAAACTGTTTGCACTCGATGGTGTGGAGCTAGTTTTCACAACGGATGCCATTACGGAAATGGCGTCCCAAGCGATTCATAAAGGCACCGGGGCTCGAGCGCTGCGAGCCTTGCTCGAAAAAATCATGCTGGATGTCATGTTTGAAATCCCGGGTGCCAACGACATCGCCACGGTGACGGTCAACCGGGCCGTGGTGTTGGGGGAAACCAAGCCCATCATCATCCGCAAACCCGCTCAGGCCGCAGCCTGATGCGAAGGTGAACAACCCCTTCCGAATGGATTCCCTCCTTCGACCGGTTCCTTTTGCCTTGAATTTTCCCCTCCAAACTCGTTTAACCTGAGTGAACCAGCTATGATGCCTGCACCGTTCCAACCTCATTCGTTCGTGGCGGATCATGTCCGCGGGATTGCCCGCTCGGGCATCCGCGAATTCTTCGACATTGTGCAAAGCCAGAAGTCCGTCATCTCCCTTGGAGTGGGCGAACCTGATTTTGTCACCCCATGGCATATTCGCGAGGCGGCTATTTACGCACTGGAAACCGGAAAAACGACCTACACCTCCAACTTAGGTCTGCTGAAACTTCGGGAAGCCATCAGCACGATGTTGGCCCGTAATTTTGACGTGAATTACGATCCCATGAGTCAGATCCTCATCGCGGTCGGGGTGAGCGAGGCTCTCGATCTCGCATTGCGTGCGATCATCAATCCCGGGGACGAGATTATTTATCATGAGCCGTGTTACGTCAGCTATGCGCCCAGCATACAATTGGCTCATGGAGTCGCCGTGCCTGTTGTTTGCAAAGCGGAGGACGGTTTTGCGGTCACTGTCGAAGCCATCGCCAAGGTTCTCACCCCTAAGAGCAAAGCGCTGATGCTCAGTTTCCCCACCAATCCCACGGGAGGAACGATGACCCGTGAGGAACTGCTGAAAATTGCCGACCTAGTCATCCAAAATAATCTCATCGTCATCACGGATGAAATCTATTCGGAACTCACTTTTGAAGGGGGGCATGTCAGCATTGCGTCGCTGCCCGGGATGATCGAGCGAACCATTTTTTTACACGGTTTCTCAAAAGCTTATGCGATGACCGGTTTTAGGATCGGCTATGCTTGTGGATCCGCCGCGTTGATCGATGCGATGATGAAAATCCATCAATACTCCATGTTATGCGCGAGCATCATCAGCCAAGAGGCGGCGTTGGAAGCCATCCTGCACGGAGAACCGGACACCATCGCGATGCGTGACCAATATAAGGCGCGACGTAATTATATCGTTAACGCTTTCAATGCGATGGGACTGACTTGCCACCTTCCTCGGGGTTCGTTTTACGCCTTTCCTTCCATCCAATCGACTGGACTGACATCTCGCGAATTCGCCTTGAGACTTTTGCAGGAGGAAAAAATCGCCGCCGTTCCAGGGAGTGCTTTTGGAGCCAGCGGGGAGGGATATCTGAGATGTTGTTTTGCCACGGCTCTGGATCAAATCAAAATCGCGACCGAACGAATGGCTTCCTTCGTCAAACGCGTGAGGGGTTAGCCCGTTGGAAAATTGGCACATCGTTAAAAGAAATCGTCGCCATCCGATTTTGAAATGATGTTGGTCGAATAACGGATACAACCACGGGGTTCAGTTCTTGAATCCCGTCCGTTCCGGTTTCCGAAACCAGAGTTCCGCCCATTCAGGACATAGCGGTTTTCAAACTCATTTCGCGGTGGCAGCGGCTTCTTGGAAAGCCTTACGTACGGGCGAATTATCGCCGTTGGGGAATCCGGCACGTTGGATCATCAGGATCATGATCCGCTGGCGGACGGGGTCGGCCCAACTTTGAGTCGCATACGCACCTCCATGGCCGAAGGAACCTTCGGAAAGCATCGATGTGACTCCCTCCGGATGTTTGACCACTTGGAACCCAAATCCCCAACTCATTCCATCGACAAACCCCGTTTTGATGGTGCCGGTTTGGGTGCGCGTCAATGCGTTAACGGTATTCTCTGCAAGGATTCGACGCCCTCGGAAACTTCCCCCATTCAGCATCATCTGATAAAAAGAGGCCATGTCCTGGGCGGTTGAAAAAAGTCCACCAGCGGGGACGGCGGTGCGGCGGCGATCACTCAATCCGCCTTTGACAAAATAGATGTCCACCTCTTCCAAATCGTTGCCGTCCTTGGTGGGCTTGTAACTTTTGGCAATTCGTTTGGCTTGGTTTGGAGTCGGCCAGAATGTCGTGTCACGCATTCCGAGAGGGGTCAGAATTCGTTGTTGGACAAATTCGGAATAGGACAAACCGGAAACCACTTCGACCAACCGTCCTAAGGTGTTGATGCCAGAGTTGCAATATTCCCATTTGGATCCGGGATGGAACTTTAGGGGTTGCTGGGAGTAGGCCATTACCAACTCCGCCAGAGATGCGTCAAAGCGCGGTGAGGACACATCGCCGAGACCGGAAGTGTGCGTGAGCAGATCGTGGATGGTGATGGGTCGCGGGGCAGGAATGAGGTGGCGTGAGTCGGAACTCTGTTCCTTGAACATCCATAGTTTTTTGAACTCCGGCAGATACTTTTCAACGGGATCCTCGACGTTTAATTTGCTCTCGTCCTGAAGCATGAGTACAGCGACGGCCGTGATCGGTTTGGTCATGGAGGCGATCCAGAAAAGATCGTCCGTTTTCATGTTTTTTTTGTTGGCGATATCGGAGAAACCAAACGCTTTGAGGCTGAGGTTTTCCTTGGCATCCGCCACAAGAGTGACGGCACCTGAGAGGGTTTTCTCCTGAATAAATTTTGTGAGTGCCGGTTCGATCGCCTGATCTAGGGGTGAAGCAGGCGGGTTGTTTTTGGCGGCTTCAACCACCACAGGCAGCACGGCACAGAGCAGAACCAAGAGGAATCGTTTCAAGGTAGGCATGGAGACCATCCTGCCCATGGCTTGCCATTTAGGCAATAAATCCTCCTCGAAATGAGAAAGATATTTCGGAACAGCCCCGGTACATCGTGACCCCCCTGATGGGATTTACCGACTCAGGAAAATACAATGTATCTCTATGAAAACGTGGAACATTCTGCACCACTGGCTCCGAACGGTTTCCGGCCCCTTGGCCGCCCGGGGGGGAGGGCGGCCAAGGGGCCGGAAAATTCCGAATCATCTTAACCAAAAAACTTAATCTAATGGACAATCCTGCATCACTTCAGGTGTAACGGAGGGGTGATCACCAATGCTACTTCGC
>CAMBHS010000075.1 GCA_945867235.1 Akkermansia muciniphila | reverse complement strand
AAGGAAATTGAGGTATTGGGAGGTATGTGCTGGAGGTGTGATGGGAGGTTGGTTAAGGAGGTGGTAGAGGGTTAGGATGCCAAAGGCATCCTGCTGGAGTTGGGATGCCTTTGGCATCCCGCAGCCCCCGTGGGTGGGCGGAGCCGTCCCCCCATGCCGCAGGCATGGGGGGCGATTTCGCGTAGCTGCGCTTGCGCAGCTACGCGAAATCGCGGCCGAGAAGGAGGCACTTAGATAATGAAAAAAAACCAAGGGGTGGATTTATTCGTGGGGGGCGCAACTGAGGTTATGCGGGTGGAGGCCTAGTTTTTTCGCACCGATCGGCGGTGTTCGTTCGGAAGCGGGTTGGTACGGGGATGGTTCTGCTTCCTGCGCGAACGGGGGGCACGGAATCGCCTAGGCCACGAACGAAATGAACGAACTCAGGAATTTGGCCATTTCGTTAATTCGTTCGTTCGTGGGGTGCGGGGGGCGTTTTTTGGGGTGTTTGGTGTCAACAGGTTTTTAGATCTTTGACAATTGACAGAAGGGGGAGGTCGATGTAAATACAAAGTATATACAGTGCATGGTCTTTGGATATACAAACCGCTGAATAATGGAGTTCGATTGGAGTCATTTACCGTTTGAATGGGATCCGTCGTTGACGCCACGTGATGTGGAGGAGTCTTTTGAGGATCCTTTTGCATTGCGTTTGCTGCCGGATTCACCGAGGTTTGCGGCGCAAGCACGTTTTTTCAACCTAGGGAGAAGTGCGAGCGGGATCGGGATTTTCAGTTTGTATCGAACGAATGGGAAAATTTTCCGGGTGATCGTCGCCCGGCCTTTTGTTCCTGGGGAACAGTTTTTGTATCAGCGAAAATTGGATCAAGCGTTGGCTCCTTGATGGAAAAGCCAACCTGCTTGAGTGAATGTTATGAACTTGGTGATGTCATGGGAGGAAGTCCCTCTATTCGACAGTGAGGCCGACGAGGCGGTGTTCTGGAGCGAAAGCTTCATGGACGTCCGGCTTATGGAAGGGGCGGTGGCAGGGGTGGAGGGTTCTGAATCCGTGACGATCACGCTTCGAATGGATCCTAGAATGTTGGCACGGATTAAGCGGTTAGCGCGGTCTAGATACTTGAATTACCAAAGCATGATAAAACAATGGTTAGGAGAACGATTGGAAGCAGAGTTGCGCGATCGTTAATAGAAAATGAATATTGACCGCCAAAATAAGAAAGATCCGAAACGAGCCGCGTTTACGTTGATCGAGCTTCTCTTGGTGATCACTATCATCGGGGTGTTGTCAGGTTTGGTGGTGGGGATGGCTGGTTTTGCTTCCCGTAAAATGCGTGATGTCAGGGTCAATGCTGAACTTCAGAATCTCGTGGCAGCTATCGAGAACTACAAGTTACAAACCGGTTTTTACCCTCCCGACAATCCTCGGACGGATTATACGGGGACTGCCGCAGAAAAGGAATGGACTCGGACGACGCATCACACCTTGTTTTACGAATTGTCAGGTGCCACGTTCGACGGAGTTACTAAATCGTTCCAAACTTTGAACGAATCGGAGGCGGTTGCAGCACTGGATCTGGAAACTCTAGGAGCCTCCACAATCGCAAATTCCGCCCGTGAACGGAATCGTGTGCCGTTTCGGTCGATTACTTTCAAGGCGTCGCAATACAAGGAGATTTGCTTGCCTAACAAACCCGAGGTGGATCTTGAGCTACTCGTGGTGCCTGTGCCGGGTCCGAAAATGCTGGATTCTGTTAATGAAACTCATCAGAAAATACCCAAATCGATCAATCCGTGGCATTACGATGCGTCGAGCACGAATCGCCATAATCCGAATGGATTTGACCTTTGGGCGGAATACATCGCGGGCGGAAAAACCAATATCGTCGGAAACTGGAAAGACTAATATGAACCGTTCTCAACTATTTTCCAAAAACATGAAGCGATCGAGGATTCAGCGGACTTCGGGTCGAAGTCATCGCGGGTTTACGTTGATAGAGTTGTTAGTGGTGATCGCCATTATCGCCATTCTGGCGGGGATGATCATGCCTGCGTTGGGCAAGGCGAAACAAAAGGCGTATATCGCGAAGGCGAATACGGAGATTAGTGCGATCGCGACGGCTATTTCCCAATATCGGCAGGATAACAGCCGGTGGCCGACCACGAGAATTTTACGCACCACTGGGGTGTCGGGTGCTTCACCCGATTTCACCTATGGCACTTTTGGATTGGGAACCGGCGGAACCCCAAACGCTTACGTTAACAAAAAATCTGGAATCGCGACTGAGATCACCAGTGGTTTTAATCCTTCGCTGGCCCAGGCAAATAATTCGCAGGTCATGGCAATTCTAATGGATGTCAAAAACTGGAACGGCAAACAGAAGGGAAACCCCGAGAACCCTCAAGGAACGGCTTATCTGACGGCAAAGTTTACTGATGTCGTCAATGGATCTGGAATTGGACCCGATGGTGTTTATCGCGATCCATGGGGAGCCCCCTACATCATTACCATTGACCAGGATTTCAATGAGTCCTGTCGGGACGCGTTTTATGGTCGGAGCGAAGTCACCAGTTCCCAACCCGGCAATACAAGCGAAGCAAAAGGATTCAGTGGATTATTTCTTCTGGATTCAAACAATGCGAATTCGTGGGAATCGCGTACGCCTGTGATGGTTTGGTCATTCGGGCCGGATGGAGTGGCGGAGACCAAGGTCTCAAGCCAAACAGTGCCGAACAAGGACAACATCACGAATTGGAAGTAGGGACTATGCATTGCGCGGGACTTCGTCAACGCAGATTGCGCGAACAGGATCGAAAGTCCTGTTTTGAAATCCTGTCGTTGTCGAGGGCTACCCATGGGTTCACATTGATCGAGCTTCTAGTGGTCGTCGCAATCATAGGAATTCTCGCGGGAATTGGATTACCTGCACTGAAAGGTTTAGGAAGTTCCAATGCGATCAGTGCTGCTACAAGTCAGTTGTTGGATGATTTCGCATTGGCTCGTCATACTGCGATGAACCAGCGATCCGACGTCTATGTTGTTTTTGTTGAACCCAAATCGTTGGCGACCTCATGGAGTCTCCTGACAACGCAACCGGATAAGAACTTGGCGAAACGGCTCTTGAATAGTCAGTACTCCAGTTACGCTTTGTATTCGAAACGTAATTTAGGCGACCAACCGGGCTCACCGAGAGAACGTTATCTGACACCTTGGCGCAATCTGCCGGAAGGGATTTTTATTTCAACCAATGAATTTGAAAATTTAAGCTTCCGCAGCCCGGTTTTGTGGCAACAAGCGACGCTGACGAATCGACCCTTCGCCTTTACGGCTGTGGATATTTGTTTTCCGACTGAGACAGGCCCACGAGTTTCTATGGCTTTCGTAGGGTTTAATTACAAAGGACAACTGATCAAACCCCAAGGTATGAGCGGAACACGCGGGGATGAATTTATCCAATTGGTTAAAGGAACGGTCATCGCTGCGAAGAACGCGCAAAACCAATACGAAGTGGCTCCCGCAGAAATCATCGAAACACCTCGCAATAATACGACCAATAACCCTGTGATCCAAATCGATTGGTTGACAGGGCGGGGACGGGTGGTTCGATTATGAAACTAGGTCGAACTTATCCTAGAATCCGCAGGGGATTCGAACACGGGTTCACGATGATCGAAATTGCCATTAGCTTGGCGATTGTCGCCTTTGCATTGGTGGCTATTTTAGGGGTGCTACCCACAGGAATGACGGTGCAGAAGGAAAATCGTGAAGACACTCACATGAAGGTGGATGGTCTTTATTTTCTGGACGGAATTCGCAACGGAGCCCGTGGGTTGCAGGATCTGACCAATTACGTGGAAGAAGTCAGGGTTGAACTGAAGCTAAATGGCGCGACGATCTCGGATTTGACATATACAAACCTCAATGCGGAACAAATCATCGGGGTGTTAACGACTCCTAAGTATCCAATGGGATTGGCGTCACCTCTCATGTTCAACCGAGTCACGGCCCGGGTGCGTGGCATGAGTGGTTCCACCTCAGAGAAAACGACACGCGAACATGACATTGCATTTCGGTATGAAATCGAGAGCGAGGTCATTCCCGTAATTTCTTCCAACTACGAAAGCACCAATGTTTTCTGGCAACGATACACGAACAGCATCCAAGCAAATCTACATGATGTCAGGCTGACGGTACGTTGGCCAATGATTGAAAAAGGTGTGGACAAATGGTCCCTGGGTCCCAATAGGAAAACGCTTGCCGCTCAAGTGGCTGGGAAGATTACCCAGACCAATTATCCGACGATATTGCTCCCAGGTTATTTTTTTGAGCTTAATCATTACGCGAATGCGCCGGGGAATTAATATTCTAGGACACAAGCTACCGTTCTCTCGAAGTGGGCAGGTCTCGCTTCGAGTTGGAGCCGGCTTTACGGTCACAGAATTGATGGTCGCCATTTCCTTGATGGGGGTGATCATCTTCGCGTTGACTGCGGTTTTTAATCAGACCCAAAAGGCATTGCGACGAACTGAGATTCAGAATGATATTTCAGAAAAGGGGCGATCTGTTCTCGAATTGGTCACGCGTGAACTCGAGCAAGTGGTCGCGACAAATTTCCGCCGCGAGACAAATTTTTATGTCGCTCTCACACAAATCCCCGTTGTTTACACCAACCGCAATGACCCGAAATCATTGCACACAAATGTATTAAATGAAGTGTTTTTGCAAACACGCAGCGTCAATCAGTGGGCGGGCATAGGGTTTCGAGTTGTGGATCCGATGACAGGCGGACCGGCTCGTGATGGCATTGGGTCATTGGAGCGTTTTACGCCGGATCCGGTTCGGATATTTCCCATCGACAATTATTTTTCTCGGCTTTTCGTGAACTCGCTTACGGCTACGAATAATCCCGCTTATCGCACCAATTTTCATCACATCGCTCAAGGGGTGGTTCATTTTCAGATCAAGGTATTGGATCTCGATGGGCGCCGATTGGGTTGGGACACGACCAATATCAACACGGGTTATCCATTGGTTCGATTGGATTCCAAAGGAGCTTTGATGAAACCAGCCCTCATCAACACGGCTTCCAATATCGTGGATGCACCGATTTTAGTCCGGCAGGTTTTCCCCGGAGGTTCTCCCGAAACCAGCTTCGCCTTTCGTAGCAATGCGCTGCCCGCATTTCTTGAGTTTGAACTCGGGATCATCGACCCCGAAACTTTTCGCAATTATTTGACCATGCGCACCGATCGAAATCCGAATGCTGGAGCTTTCGCCTTAAATCGATTGGGCAAAGTGCAACTTTTCCGTCAACTCATTCCCATTCGCCAAGCAGCCCAATGAATCGACAGTCACAACGTGGCATCGCACTTGTCATCACTCTGATCATGCTCAGCGTGGTGACCTTCATGACGGTCATATTTCTCGCGATGAGTCGGCGCGAACGGGCTTCGGTGAAGATCAGTGAGGATCAAAACACGGCACGCCTGATGGCGGATTCGGCGAACGCACGGGTTCAAGCTCAAGTCATCGCCGGGATGATGGCTGCGAATAATCGGTTGGCTTATGATTTCTTCGTATCGACAAATTTCGTCAATCCATTGGGATTTACAGCACAAGGGGGCAATCGCACTCCCATTATTACGAATGTAAACTATGATTTCGGATTCAAAGGAAGTCCAATTTCCCGGGGCGATTACCATCAGAACATTGCAAACCTCCAGATCGACCCGCGTGTTCCTGTTTTTGTAACAACAAACAAAAACAAACCATTTTCGGATCACCGATTTTTTCTGGATTTTAACCGCAATGGTCGTTTTGAAGATACGGGATATTATTTAGACATCGGTTCCACTGGATTTCCCAATTCCGTCAATACTAATTTGTATCCCCATGTTGGCGACCCGCAATGGGTGGGGGTGTTCGAGCACGCCGATTATCCCCATTCGGAAACGAACAGAGCCGTGGGGAGATGGGCATTCCTGGCGTTGCCAGTCGGGAAATCGCTCGACATGAACTACATCCATAATGATGTAAGGTTTAAAGGAGGTGCCATCGATGGAGATAACCGAAGGACTTATTACGCACGAAATCAAGGCGTCGGCTCCTATGAAATCAATCTTGCGGGATATTTTAGGGCACTGAACACAAACATTTGGACGGCGAATGATTACAATGGGTATGAGTCGCCCTTGGGCACTTACCGTCCCTCTGGCAAGGCATTTACACACGCACTTGGAGTGCTTGGTTACCGTTACAATGACACGGTAATGAGCTTGTTACCGATGGGTTCGAGTTTTACGGGAAAAGACACCAACAATTTTACTCGCGATCAAATCGATAGCTACGGAGACGGATCTATTAACGCGTATAACGGACCTGGACAAATCCTCAATAACGATAATGACCCGGTGACACGACCTTGGCCCGGAAGTGACAACCCCAATACGTTGGTTGATGTGCAGGAAATTCTTCTGCCTAAAGGCAGTTCGAATTGGAATAGCATGGCCAGCGACCTGAACCGGGTGTCCAAGCTTTCTCTTTCCAGTTACGATCGTTACTCCCTGTATCGGTCATTAGGGCAGTTAGGAGTGGACTCTGTCCCCGCGAGCAAAGGGAAAATTCACCTTAATTATGCCAATTATGTGGGGCAGATCAGTACCAATTTGGTGCCTTGGCCACAACTCAGGGATGATCGCACGGTGCGACTGGATACCAATGCCACCCCATACACGAACTTTTTCCTACTTTCTTCAGATGCCATGTTGCGGGCCAGCGTGGTTCCTAATGCCACTTATCTATGGACCAACTGGTTTGGTTTTCGCCAGCGGTTGACCAATAATTTATTTGCCGGCGATACGCTGAGTGTTCTCCGTCCCGATTTTGCGTTGACCAACATTCAGATTTATCACGTTGCCATGCGCACCAATCGTGATGCGGGATTGAGTAACGAATACACCGCTCCCGTGCATCGCGTTCTGCAACTTTCTGCCAACATTTACGATAATATGACCAATCGGGGTGGCAATTATCCTTATTTACCTTCCATTTTCCGCCCTGTATTTGCAGCAACGGCAACAAATGTTTATATCACGGGTTGGTTGGAGGAAACCAACTCCCGTTTTGTGACCAATAGCTGGCGGTTCGCCCGCGATCTGATCCTAAGTGATCCCTCGTTGCCGCCTCGGTTATATCCCAATGTTAATGTCTTCGGTCAGGCCGTAGTTATTGGAGCAAAAAAAGGATGGCCTAACTTCAACGAAGTCGCGGTGGATGTGAAGGCGGAAGTCACCCGTAAATTGGAATTCGTCAAAGCTAAACTCGACGGAGAAGTGGTCGCCACCAACCAAATGCATCTCCTTGGCTTGCAAGGTTTATTTGGTGTAGAGGCATGGAACTCCTATTCGAACACGTTTCCAAGAGCGCTCCGTTGGCACGTGTCCATGCAGTCACAATTGGCACTCTTTGCGACCAATAACGGAATCCGAACGAAAGTTTGGCCTCTGAGTAATAATTACCAAGTCAATTTGCTTTCCGATCAAACCACTAATTCATGGGAAGGCTGGGTGGGGGAAACAAACTTGAATTCCATCAAGGTTCCACTGTTCACGAACGTTGTCATGCTGGCAGGAAACAACGCCATGCTACGCACTTCACCTTATTTTACAACGAACTCGACCAATGGTTTTGAAAAGTCATTTGACTCTCCAACATGGAATTTAGAGATGACCAATTACGTGCAGTATTGGTTGGTGGATCCTGCCAATAACGCCGTGGTTGATTTTGTGAACCTTGGAGGGTTGGTCACTAAAATGGACATTGCAAAGCTCCTGATGGGACCCACCGCCGTCAATAGTTCTGCACTACCACCGAATACCAACGTCCTCACGGATAGTATGCTTTGGGTGACCAACAGGTTTGCGAGCAACAGCCTAGCTTCCCCGACTCTCGGTGTGATGCGTCAGATTGCGATTTCTACAAACCTGCCTTCGGTCAATCGAACGATGTGGGCGGAATACAGCATGCTCCTTCGGGATAAGGAAAAATCGATCACCAATTTTCAAACGTTCATTGACCCGCGTGCGAATCCTAAAGAACGTGCCAAGTTAGGATTACGGATGGAAGCCCCATTCAATCCGACTCGGGTGCTCGTGCTCCATGCCTCCTGGCAGGCGAATGATCCCTTGGTTCATTATACCGCGACTGATCTATTCAATCCATTGGGTAACAGCGTGAGTTATTATCGAGCAACGGAAATTCCATTCCAGAATTCAGGATTGGGCAGAGTCAATCGAAGGTATTCCCCGTGGGGCGGGTCTTCCTTGCGCGGGGGAGCGTTGGTGAATACCGATTATTCCGGCTTCCTAAAAGACCCAGGAATAACGAATTCCGACGCATGGTTTTTCCCGATCAACCAGACGACGGGGAATTATTTTCGATACCCTTCCATTGGATGGTTAGGGGCGGTGCACCGAGGGACGCCGTGGCAAACGGTTTATTTAAAGGCCGACGCCATCGAAGTAAATAAATCAGAAGCTCGGCTGAACTGGAAAAAATGGAATAACTCGGATGGATCCTATCCCACGCGCGATTCCGATTTGATTGGGCTTTTTACAGCGGCACCCAACGAGAATGCCACGAGAGGTCTGCTCTCGGTTAATCAAGGGAATCTCGCTGCTTGGACGGCTGTTTTGAGTGGAGTCCCCGTGATCAGTAATAGTGTTCCCAACAACGCGATTTCACGCACCACTGAACCGAAATTTATCACCCGCGTGATCGAACCTGCTTCCGATCAGGTGCGCGCAATAGTAAATGGGATTAATAACAAGAGAGCCACCCAGCCTGCCGCAGTGTATTCCCGTGTTGGAGACATCCTAAGAACTCCCGAACTCAGTGCTGCGCCCAGCATGTACTCGGGCTTTTTCAATGCTTCGCCTTACCTCAATGTTTCCACGGTGAATCAAGCCAGTTTTGCGCTGACCGATGAGGTTGTGGAAGCTATCCCTCGGAACATTTTAGGGTTGCTGAAGGTGGACGAACCTCGTTTTGTGGTTTACGCGTTCGGTCAATCTCTCAAACCAGCGGAGAGATCCATCACGACGGACACGGATTTTTACAATCTTTGCACGAATTATCAGGTCACCGGCGAAGTGGCGATCAAGACCATCTTTCGCGTGGAAGGTGAACTTGGAAATACCAATAACCCTTTGCGAACCATAATCGAGGATTACAGCGTTTTGCCTCCCACAGAGTAGGTATGAAATTAGAATTTACCTTGCTTGAGAACGTGGAATTGAAGGCCATGGTGGCAACAGTTCATCGTGCCTGTCCCTATAAAAGAATTGAGTGTTGAGTTATGCGATTAACCCCACGATTTTGGGCTGTATTGAGCCTGTTGTTCTTTCTAGCTGCCGCATTGTTATGGCAGCGTGGCAATAAAGCTCAACAATCGAAAACCCCGTCATCGCAACAACAGACGGCGACGAATCGATCCTCCGTCCGACCCGTTGGATTGCCTGTCTCGTGGAGCCTCCTCACGACCCACGGATCATTGGTGGCAACGGGTAAAACCACGACTCAAAAATCTACCAACCGATTTCCCTACAGGCTAACCAATACGGAGTTGGGTTTAGGTGAACTCGCGCGACGTGACCATGCCATTCTTTTGCGCAACGCGTTGTTCGATACCGACAAGGCTCTCCACGCTGCAATACCTCCGCACCTAAAATCCGAGGGAGACCCCAGCAGCTACATCGTGCAAGGGAAGGGGGTCATCCAAAATGATTTTCGTTCAGTGCTCAAGGAAGTCGGAGCTTCAATCGTGTCCTACATTCCGAACAATGCTTACTTGGTTCAAACCACTCCAGAGGCCGTTCGTAAATTGCAGGATTCTCCCCTCGTGCAGGCCGTGATTCCTTTTGAACCTTATTACAAAATTGATTCCCGTTTGTTGGAAGGCGCAGTCAAACAAACCCCATTGCCGGCGGATGTCTGGCTTCGCATCACTTTATTTGATGGGCAGCAAGCTGCTGCCGAAAAGGCGTTGGCCGAGATGGGGACTGAAATTATCGACCAAACCCGCTCGCCATTCGGACCCCAGTGGACTGTGCGTCCCCGCCCCGATAGCATACCTCAACTGGCGCGCTTGAGTGCGGTGCAGTTGATTGAACCTCAAAAACCGCGAGTTGTGGCGAACGACTTGTCGCGTCTCTTCATGGGGGTATCCACCAATTTAAGTAGCCAGACGAATTTTCTGGAACTGAACGGGACGAATATCTGGGTGAATATCAACGATGTCGCCGTGAATAAGGATCATCCCGACCTGGTTGGACGCGTGTTCTCTTACAACACCGTGACGAATCAGCCCCCATTCGTGGATCGTGATGGGCATGGCACCTTTGTGGCGGCAACGTTGGCAGGTTCTGGGAAAGGATCCGTGCCAGCCAAAACCATTGCGGGATCTGTTAGCAATTCTACCTACCAAGGAATGGCACCGGCGACCAAACTGTTCGTCCTGCCCATCAACCTCTCTCCTGCTGTCAACAGTGCCAGCCATGATATTTGGATGCAGGAAACTGCGGCATCCTCCAACTACCTGACTTTTTCTCGAACCAATACTTTGCTTTCGAACAATAGTTGGCTTTACGAGGGAGCATTTGAGTATGACTCTGCAGCGGCCAGCTTTGATTCGGCTGTTCGTGACGCATTGCCGACAATTCCGGGTCCCCAGGCAGTTTTGTATTTGTTTCCGAGTGGTAATTATGGAATGGGGAATGATGGCGGAAGCGAAGGGGAGCCCGGTCTGATTGCTTCACCTGCCACTGCAAAAAACGTCATCACGGTGGGTGCCTTGGAACAGCCGCGATGGTTAACTAATTCCATCACACTCACGAATATTGTCGTTGATCCAGAGACGGGAGAAAATGTTCAAACAAATGTGGACACCAATATAGTCTTCCAAGCCTCCTCAGATTCGCTCTCAGAGGTTGCCTCCTATTCGAGTCGTGGGAATGTTGGCTACGGAATTGAAGGGGATTATGGACGGTTCAAACCCGATCTGGTTGCCCCTGGATCATTCCTTGTTTCGGCACGATCAAAAGAATGGAAATTGGAGGATCACGTCTCGACAAACAGCGATATTTATCCGCTGTTAAAAGATTTGAATGATAATCTTGCCCCGGATTACCGGTTGGATTCAGGCACAAGTTATGCCGTGCCCCATGTCTCGGGTATTTTGGCATTGGTTCAGCAATTTTTTGAACAAAAACTTCCCAAGCCGCTGAAGCGAACCTTGAGTCCGGCATTGATGAAAGCACTTCTCATCAATGGGGCTCGGTCTGTGAGCGATCAATATGATCGAAGTCCTCGAGCGACGATCAATTACCAGGGATGGGGCGGACCGAGTCTCCAGAGAATTCTCACCGCATCCATGACAAATCTGACTGAGGATCAATGGCCGATCCAGTTGATCGATCAAAACCCGACCAACGCTTTGGCCACGGGTGAAAGCCGGAGTTGGAAGGTCAAGCTGAGCGCGGAAGCAGCGCAATCACCGTGGAACGTAACTGCTGTCTGGACGGATCCTCCGGGAAATCCGGGAGCCAGCATTAAACTGGTCAATGATCTCGATTTGGAAATTCGAAATGACGAAACGGGCGTGTTATTCCTCGGCAACGATATTGATGTCGATACGACGTTCAATGGTCCCCATGCCTCGACCGATGCGGCGTTGCCAAGTCTTCGCGATCTGGTCAATAACGTCGAAAATGTTTTGATAAAGGAACCGTTCAAACTGAGCAGCAACACAACATGGACAATCACAGTCCGGGCGCGTCGGGTTAACGTGAATGCGATCAGCACATTTTTTGAGATGAATGATACTAGGGTAGCGATACGTGCCTATCGAACCAACGATGTGGTTCAGGATTTCGCGCTCGTGTTTTCATCGGACAACCTCATGTTGACCAACGCGTTCCAAGTCACTCCGGATACCACGAACACGGTGGCCAATGTTCACGATGCGGCGGCGGTCAAGGATGGCTTCCGGTTGCCCGTTGTGATGACGAATGGCTTGCCTTTATTTAGCCAGCTCGTGTCTGCGAATCCTTCTTTGATCACAACCAATGGGGTTACTAACCAGTGGCGTTTTTATGTTTTTGACAATAAAAAAGTCACCAACGAATTTAATTCGCTGACCAATGGATCCAACGTTGTGTTCGCTATTTTCAATCCCCCAAACCTCTCTGTATCTCGGGTGATCGATGCGGATTTGGACATGTATGTCTCGCGGGATGCTGATCTGCTTTTGCTTGATTCCAAAGTGATGGCCAGCACCAACACGTTTAAGTCCTTGGGCCGGCAGGGGGAGGAGTTGGCCGTGTTTACCAATGGGCTGCCCACCGATATTTTCTATGTCGCCATCAAGTCCGAAGACCAAATGGCCGGCGAGTTTTCTCTACTCGGACTTTCTACTGATGAGGCCTTGGAGAAGGAAGGTCCGGATGGCAGTCGGTTGTTAACGGGATTGCCGATCAACGTCGTAGTGCCGGATGGCACCCCGGGGCGTCCGAAGGCTGGGATCATGATTGCGGTTGGGTTGAGTCCTTCTCGCATCATGCGAGCGTCGGTGGATGCAACCTTCCAACATCAATTACTGGGAGACCTTGTGGGTCATTTGAAGCATGGCACTCGGTCGATGATTCTCAATAACCACACTTTGAATAACGGTGATTTTCAAGGGCGGATCAACATTGTTTATAATGATAGTTTAATGACGAACGGACTCACGAACTCGGTTTTCAGTGATGGGCCAGGTTCGCTGAACGATTTTGTGGGTCAACGTCTGTCAGGAGCTTGGATTTTAACTGAAATCGATAACGCTAAGGGTCATACAGGTCGGGTGGAAACCATGACCATCCGGATTGATCCGATGCTCGATCCGCTGAAAAATGGCATTACGGTATTCGGATCTGTGGATGCAGGGGGAACGGATTGTTACCCGATCGAAGTTCCTGTGGATGCGACGAACATGATTGTGCGTCTCAAACAAAAAACACCGGGACTAGATTTAGAAATGTTGGTGCGCCGAGACCAATTGCCCACGCCAGTGCTTTATGATGCCAAGGGAACGAACATCGTTGTG
>CAMBHS010000074.1 GCA_945867235.1 Akkermansia muciniphila | reverse complement strand
CGAGAAGGTTCCCGTCAACTCCGCCAACGGGGTGAAAGCCTATTATAACGCCGTCGGATCGCCCTTCAATATTCCTAAGATCACCCTCGGTGCCACGGTTAATGGCACGTTGAACTTGACTTGGATCAATGGTGGACAATTGGAAACGGCACCGACAGTTCAGGGGCCGTGGACAGGCACTGGTGATTCCGATGGTTCCTACTCGGAGGTCATCTCAGAGGGAGCCGGTGCGAAATTCTATCGCGTGAAACAAACCCAGTAACCGCCCGATTCACCTATAATCACAGGCCGGGGTTTTAAGCCCCGGCCTTTTTATTTCTTTCATCGTTCTCGGGGAAGAAGGTTCGGAGACAGGGATCGGATTAATGGATTGATGGTTGCAGGCACTATCGCGTTGACGGGTGGGAAGGCTCCTCGCAGTATTCTTGGGAATGGTAACCTGACTCCAATCGGGTCGGGCGGCCTAGGTTCGTTGCATTGACCTTTCACACTATGAATTTGGATGCCCTTTATTCGGAGCTGACTTTGAAAACTAAGTCCAAGCTGGTTCTACTTGTCATGGACGGCTTAGGAGATCTGGCAACACGTCAGCAAAAATACCTGACACCGCTTGAAGCAGCTAAAACGCCAAATCTGGATGCGTTATGCAAGGATTCTGCTCAGGGGCGCATGATTCCTGTCGCCCCAGGCATCACTCCGGGGAGTGGTCCCGGTCATCTCGCGTTGTTTGGATACGACCCTTTGGAGTTTCAAGTTGGGCGGGGAGTGATCGAGGCGTTGGGTCTAGGGATTGAATTGAAAGCTGGGGATGTCGCCGCACGAGCAAATTTTTGCACATTGGACGCGAAAGGGATCGTGACAGATCGGCGAGCGGGACGGATCGAAACGGAGGTCTGCGAGTCGTTGTGCGAACTCCTGTCCAAGAAGATCAAGAAAGTGGGAGACGCCCAAGTGATCATCAAAGCAGGAAAGGGGCACCGGTTTGTCGTGTTGTTCCGAGGCCCCGGATTGGAAGGACCGTTGACCGACGCCGATCCCCACAGCGAAGGCAAACCCATCCCCAAAGTGCAAGCGGTGAACGCCAAATCCGCCAAGGCAAAGAAGGCCGCCAAATTAGTGGCTGGTTTTTATGAACAAGCATTGCCGTTGCTGGCGAAGAAATCACCTGCGAACGGGTTTTTGATGCGCGGCATTGCCCATCAACCGGAGATTCCACTATTTGAGGATCGCTATCTGCTCAAGCCAGCGTGCATCGCGGTTTATCCCATGTATAAAGGTCTGGCTCAATTGGTGGGAATGACCAAGATCGAGGGACCCCAAACGATTGCCGAGCAGTTCCAGGCTTATGTGGATCATCACGATGAATTTGACTTTTTCTTCATCCACTACAAATACACGGATATGTATGGGGAGGATGGTAATTTTGAGGCAAAGAAAAAGGCCATTGAAGAGTTCGATACCGCGCTGCCGATTCTCTTGAAAAAACGCCCTGATGTTGTTGCGATCACGGGAGATCATTCCACACCCTGCCCGATGAAAGGCCACTCATGGCATCCGCAGCCTGTGATGTTGAATTCTGAAATCTCGGGTAGCGACAAATTGCCGCGCTTCACCGAGACGGAGGCAAATCGTGGGTCGCTCGGAGTGATGGAAGCAAAATACCTCATGCGCCACATGCAAGCCAACGCGAAGATGTTCGACAAGTTCGGCGCATGAAAGCCGTCATTCTCGCCGCCGGCAAAGGGACACGGATGCGTGAACTCACGCAGGAAATGCCGAAACCCATGTTGTCCGTGCAAGGGAAACCTATTCTCGAGCATATACTGGATGGGTTGATCCAAGTAGGGATCCGCGATTTTTGCATCATCACAGGATTCCGTGCTGACACGATCGAGGATTATTTCGAGGACGGAAAAAAGTGGGGCGTCAGTATCCGGTATTTTCGGCAGGAGATCCAAGATGGCACTGGAAAGGCCCCCGAGTTGGCGGCGGATTTCGTGGGTTCGGACACGTTCCTCCTCACCTATGGCGATATTCTGGTAACGCCGGATACCTACGCGGCAATGTTGGCGCGATATCGAGAAGCGAAATTCTCTGGACTGGTGACAGTCACGAGCAGCGAAGATGTGACTAAGGGGGGACTCTTCTTCTTCGATGAATCTTTCTGCCTCAACCATCTGGTGGAAAAACCGACTGCCATCCAATTGAAGGAATTGGAAGGACAGGGTTGGATCAAACCGGGGCTCCCTGTTTGGTATAATGCGGGCATTTATATTTTCGAGCCGGTTTTATTCGACTTCACACGACGATTGGAAAAATCTCCTCGAGGCGAATACGAATTAACAGACGCACTCACAGCCATGATCGGGACCGGGCACCCATTGGCAGGGCTGGAAATTAAGGGACGTTGGGTGGATGTCCGCGACCCCGAAGTGTTGGCCGAGTTGACGGAGGGAAATCTCTAAGCTTTTCCTTCGCAGGTTTGAATGCAGGTGTAGGACTGAATGAAAACGCACCTTTACAATGCCAGATGGGGTAAAGTGAGATGGTTCATCACCCGCTTTGGTGCAATGGAATTGGTGCTCAAACCGTTGCGTACGGTGTTGGCTCCAATCCTTTTACTTTTTCTTAAGCCGCCGCCATTTCGATTTCAAAACAGCCAACTCGTTCAGTTTTACCATCGTTACAACATGACATGGGTGTCGGAACGTGGAGTGGAAATTCCTATTGCACGCACCTACTTGGAGAAAGTTCTCCCGTCCGCTGTGTTGGAAGTGGGCAATGTTCTCTCCCACTATGGTTCTGTGGATCATGATGTCCTCGACAAGTTCGAAAAAGGTTCAGGAATCATCAATGAGGACATTGTGGGTTATCATCCTGACAAGCGATATGAACTCATCCTTTCCTTATCGACGATGGAACACATCGGGTTTGATGATGAAAGTGCTTCGAATTCGGCAGACAAAATCACGGACGCCATCACCTCTTGCCTAGCCCTGCTCACGCCACATGGAAAACTCGTCATCACGGTGCCGATAGCCTACAATCCGGAGCTTGATGAACTCATCCGGTCGCATCGACTTCCGGCACACCGAGCAACATTCCTAAAACGGGGCACATCAAAAACATGGGTGGAATGCTCCGAAGCAGAAGCACTGAAATGTCGGTATAAATCGCCTTTTCCTTACGCGAATGCAATTCTGGTCGCTGAGTTTACCAACCATTGATCCATGCGCTTTCTGATGCTGAACTGGCGGGATCCGAAGAACCCGTTGTCGGGAGGAGCTGAGCGCGTGACGCTCGCTTACCTGTCCGCATTATCCTCTCGAGGGCACGAGGTTTTCTGGTTTGCGAATCATTTTCCCGAGGCTCCATCAGAGGATGTGATCGACGGCGTCAGGATCATTCGCGGAGGTGGCATGGTTACTTCCATACTTAAAGCTCGTCAATGGTATCGCTCTCAAGCCCCGTTCGACCTTGTGATTGATCAACATCATGGAATTCCTTGGTTCACGCCTTGGTGGGCTCGAACGAACGTGGTCAGTTTTATCCATGAGGTTTTGGGGCCGATTTGGAACTCTTTTTATCCGTGGCCATTGAGTTTTATAGGGCGTCAACAAGAGAGGTGGACGCACTGGCTCTATCGAAACGTTCCCTTTTGGACCGCCTGCGAATCGACAGAGCAAACACTTCGTCAACACGGCGTGAAGGACGTCACAATCATCCGTTACGGAGTGGCAACGGAAGCCCTCCTCACATTGGAGGCTAAGAAACTCGCGGCTCCTCTGCGCTTAATCGTTGTCTCGCGACTCGCCCCGAACAAACGAATCGATCACGCCATCCGTGTTGTCGAGGAATTGCGGAAACGCGGCGTGCCAGCGCATTTGGATATCATTGGTGGCGGTGAATGCAGAACCAAATTGGAGGCGCAGGTAGCAACCCTGAAACTCGGATCGAGCATCACTTTCTTGGGTTCATTATCCGAAACCGAAAAAGATGAACGCCTGCGTGCCGCACATTTCATCCTGCACACTTCCCAACGAGAAGGCTGGGGTCTCAATATCATCGAAGCCAATGCGATGGGGACTCCGGGAGCCGTTTATCCTGTGCCAGGACTGATCGAATCCACCCTCGACAACAAAACTGGGCTCGTCTCCCGAAACGAATCACCACGGTCGCTCGCGAATCGGCTTATTGAATCGTTGGAAAATGCAGAGGGTTATTCAGCATTGAGAACTCAAGCTTGGGATCGATCCAAAACCATGCATTGGAATATGATTTTACCTAAAGCTGCCGACTGGCTTGAATCGATGGCTCGCCCTTCTGCCAGCAATCCCCGTGTATCCCGATGAAGATTCTCGTCGTCCATAATTCATTAAATGACTCCAAGTCCCTCTCAGGTGCCTTGAGACACTTTCTTGTCATGGCGAATGAGTGGAATGCAATGGGGCATCAAACGGATTTTCTTTGCGCGAAATGCGCCTTCCTGCAGATCCGCGAACTCGCCCCACGGTCCAAGATAATTTCAAGCGACAACTTTTGCGATGCCACGAAATTTGTGATGCAAACGTGGCGTTACTTGCCTGCCTACGCATGGAGGATGGTGACGTGTTATTTCACTCGATTCCCTGAAAAATACGATGTTGTATTTTCTTCCAGCCAAATCCTTTTTGAAATACTTCCCTCGATGGTTATCGCGCGTCGTTTGAAGGCGAAGCTCGCTGTAAAAATCCATCACGTTGTCTCGGCACAACGTAAACCAACCGGAATTTTCGACCGGTTGTTTTGTCATTTTGAAAAACGATCCGGGAAGTGGATTCACGAGCGAGTGGATCGCCTGATTTGCAGCACTCAGATTGTTCTCGATCATTTTCATGATATCCAACGTTCCATAGGTGTTCCGTTAAGCCCGGCCTTAACGAGCGGTTACGGCGTGGACACTGCGGCGTTCGACCCGCTCCCCGAAGATCCAAAACTCTATGATGTCGTTCACCTCGCTCGGATTCATCAAACGAAAGGGGTTATGGATCTGCCTGAGATTTGGAAAGCGGTGTGTCAGAAACACCCCGCCGCCAAATTGCTCGTCATTGGCGAAGGCCCTCACCGCGCACGCATGGAAGAGGCTTTTCGTGCTGCAGGGTTGAATGATTCAGTGACCATCACCGGTGGTGTTGATGAGACAACCAAGAACCGACTCGTGCGCCAATCAAAAATTGGATTGAGCGTCTCCTACGAGGAAGGTTGGGGGCTTTCAGTGAACGAATTTCTCGCGGCGAAATTACCTGTGGTGGCTTACCGACTTCCAGTTTTTGATGTTGTATTCAAAAATCAATTAGTAACCGTCCCGATCGGAGACAAACCCGCCGCCGCCAACGCCATTGTCGATCTTCTCGAAAACTCTGATCGATGTCGGTTACTGGGGAGTCAAGGTCGGGATTTTGTGCAACAGTACGATGTCCGTTCTGTGGCCCTGAATGAGTTGGGGGCCTTGAAAGATTTGTTTTGATTCAGTTTGCGTTTGGTTGTGGATGCAAAAAACCTAAGCAATCAATCACCGAAGCCTCTTGATGGAACCCCGCAGGAGTTTTTAGACCACCTGAAAGTTGAACGAGGTGCCTCGGTCTATACCCAGCGCAACTACCAACAGGCTCTGCTGGAATTTACAGCGTGGCATCGGCAGGTTCGCAAAGTCGCCCCCCCGTGGTGCGACCTGGTTCGCTATGATTTTCGTGCTTATCTCCGTGATCTTGGACGACGTAACTTAGGACGATCCTCCATCCAACTCAGGTTTTCTGCGTTGCGTTCATTTTACAAATTCATGGTGCAGCGGGGTTTACTCCAAAGTTCGCCGATCAAAAATTTGTTTCTTCCACAATTGCAAAAACAATCCCTCAAATTTTTGACACTCCAGCAAATGGTGGATTTACTGCGGGCGCCGTTGAAACAATGGGAAGCCAAACGGAAAAAACAAAAAACATCAGTGGGAATCGTTCCCTACTTAAGGGACACCGCGATCCTAGAAATAATTTATTCCTGTGGCCTCCGTATCAGTGAGCTCTGTGGTTTGCGCGTAGAGGATATCAACTGGAATGAGCAACTCATCCGCGTGCACGGGAAAGGCAAAAAGGAACGACAGGTTCCTATCGGTGCACCGGCACTCGAAGCCATCCGTCTTTATTTAGATAAAGCCAGCCGGAGCGGAACCAACGGGGTTGTATTCTGCCGAGATGGAATAAATATCGAGCAATCCCAAGCTCCAACCTCAGACTTGAGCAACGCTGATATACCAATGAATCCACGTTTGATTCAGCTGCGTTTGAAAGCCTACCTCGCGCTCGCGGGTCTTGATCCTAAAGTTTCGCCCCACAAACTGCGTCATAGTTATGCCACGCATTTGCTCGATGCCGGAGCAGACCTACGCAGCGTCCAGGAACTCCTCGGACACGCCCACTTAATCACCACACAACTCTACACCCATGTCACGACGGAACGTTTGATCAGAGCCTACAAAGCCTCTCACCCTCGGGCGTAGTTTGATCCTCTTCTCCTTCCTGATCGCTCAATCTTCTCACGTTGCAAGGGGATGTTTTTGAGTTCATTCTCGTGTCATGTGCCTTGTCCACAGAAGACTTTCAACCCTTCGATTAGCAGCATTGCTGATTCTAATGCTGTCCGTTTACTTGCCTTGTTCCATTTCGGCACGGACGGTGAGTTTTACTTCCGACATCGCACCCTTATTGCAACAACGATGCGTGAGTTGCCATGGTCCCGATAAAACGAAAGGGAAATACCGCCTGGATACGTTTGTCGCCCTGATGAAACCTGGATCGAGTGAAAAGCCGTCCGTCGTGCCAGGCAAACCCGAGGCCAGCTTGCTTTATCAACTTCTGACGGAAAAAAGTGAGGATGATAGAATGCCACAGAAATCCGAACCGTTCCTCAGTTCGGAAATCTCCCTAGTGCGCGAGTGGATTGTCGGCGGGGCAAAATTCGACGGCGTGAATCAATCCGCTTCGTTGGTAAGCCTGCGTCCCCCGCCCCGAAATGTGGCACCACCAAAACGCTACAAGTTTCCGTGGCCCGTCTCTGCATTAACCTACAATCATGACGGCACACAATTGATCACGGGGGGTTACCACGAAATTATTTTTTGGAACGCAACCAATGGGATGATGTTAAATCGCATCGGTGGGATGCCAGAACGAGTTCACTCGCTGGTCATTCAATCTCATGGCCAACGATTGACGGTTGCGGGCGGATCTCCGGGGCGATCCGGAGAGTTGTTCCTCCTCGAATTGAATCAACGGGCTGTTCCGGCCTCACTCGTGGTCACGGCGGATTCGTTGCTTTGCACGGCATTTTCTTCCGATGGTCAACGGTTGGTCACCGGAGGTGCAGACAAAACCATCCGCATTTTTTCAATCCCGACCGGCCTTGAGATTCTCAAACTGGAACAACACTCCGATTGGATCCACGGCGTCGCATTCTCGCCGGATGGAAAATGGATCGCCTCCGCAAGCCGAGATCGAACGGCACGTATTTACGATTCCACCAATGGCGCATCGATCTCAACCTTTCGAGAACACGAGGCTGCGGTTGAATCGATCCTTTTCCATGACGATGGCAAAAAAGTTTTGACGTCCGGTGCGGATCGTTCCGTCCGAAGTTGGGACAGCAACGAAGCAGGAAAAGGCCGATCCTTGGTGAAATCAGATACTGCAATCACTTGTCTGCACTCGGATGGGAAATCCGTTTTTATCAGCATGGGGGATGGCAAGCTATCCCAACGCAATCTCCCTGAAGGAAAAGAGTCGAAGGATTTAATCGACCTTGGGACTCGCGTCTCATCCTTGGCGATGCATCCTACCTCAGGGCTTTTGGCGGCAGGCACCCACGATGGGCGCGTGTGCATCGTGGATATTAAGACCGGAGCGCTGCTCTGCGAATTTATCGCCTCTCCCGGCTTTTCGAAACCGGTGAAGAAACAAATAAAAACTGTGGTTACGCGATGACGTCCATCACGGGATGACCGTCCGAAACAAGCACAGGTCGTTGTTGCGTGTTGAGCACTTCGGTGTGCGGATCTATCCCAAGTAAATGAAAAATCGTTGCCGACAAATCGTCCGGCCGCACTGGCTTTTCCGCAGGGTAGGATCCCGTCTGATCCGACGCTCCATAGACGAATCCTCGTTTAACGCCACCACCCGCTAGCAAAGCAGTGTAACATTGCGGCCAATGATCACGGCTCGCACTTTTGTTGATCTTCGGTGTGCGCCCGAACTCTCCCACCCAAACGACAAGGGTTGTTTCAAGCAAGCCGCGCATCTCAAGGTCGTTCAAGAATGTCGGCAAGGTGTGCTCCGTGATTGGCAAATGATATTTCTCGATGATCGGAAACATCTGGGTGTTGTTGAATCCGTGTGTATCCCACCCCCCTGACTCCGTGCTCTGCCCACCAATGGATTCTGAGAAATATACCGTCACAAATTTGGTGCCCGCTTCCACCAATCGGCGCGCCAATAAACAGCTCTGTCCGTAGGTTGTGCGTCCGTAGGCATCCCGTACGACATCAGGTTCCTCGGAGATATTAAAGGCTTTCCGAAGTTGAGGAGATTGGAGCATCGCCATGGCTTTGTCGTAGTAAGCATCGAAACCACGAGCAGCCGAGTTATCCATCAACTTAGCTTGTCGATCGACCAGTTTTTGAAGCTCGCGGCGAGCCTGCATCCGTTCGAAGGAAATGTCTGCCGGTAGACTGAGTTCCGGAAGGCTGAAATTGGGAGAATTGGGATCTTGTGAGAAGAAAAATGGATCGTGGTTTTTTCCGAGAAAACTCGCGTGTTGCCCCGGAACAACGGAACCATCCGTGATCACATAGGGGTAGGAGACGGACGTCGGAACCTCACCGCCACCCGGAGCCAACCGATCCACCACGGAACCGTAACCCGGGAATAAATCATTCGAGTCCCGCAGGCGCTGATCATCCGTCAGCGGAGAATGCCCACTCAGGGCGTAATATCCTGCCGAAACGTGATTGTTCATCGTGTGATGCATGGACCGGATGAGGGTCACTTTATCCATGATCTTCGCAGTCTTCGGAAGGCGTTCTGAAACTTGAATTCCGTCGGCGTTGCTCGAAATAGGCTTGTAAGGACCCCGAATTGTTTCGGGTGCATTGGGCTTCATGTCGAACATATCCAAATGGCTCGGTCCACCATATTGGAATAGAAACACCACAGATTTTACTTTTGATTTTGCGCCCTTCACGACCGAACCCGGCAGGGACTCCGCACGCAGCAATCCTGGAAGTGTAAGACCCAACAATCCCATTCCACCGACCTTGATGGCATGGCGACGAGAGAGCCGGTGTGCAAAACTCGAACAGGAAAAAGGATGTTTCATATTACCTCCGGAAAATAAATTCTTTGGAGTTGATCAATGCCCACGCCATGTCCTCCAATGCGATGCGTTTGTTCTGAGTGGATTTAACTCGATCCAACAGCAGCTTTATTTCAGAACCTGTCGGAGGGCGGGAAAGCGTGGACCAATAAAGATTCTCCAAGCCGACAGTCCATTCCATTGATCCCTCCGCAAGTTTTTCGAGACGGTTATCCTTGCTTGTCAGCAACCCGTTCAACAACGGGCCGCTCAGCAATTGGAAGGCTTGGCTCATGGTCGTTTCGTTGGAACGTTCACTTTCCGAGCACACCAACCGCGCAGGTTTGCCGAACGTTGCCATGAATTTGTCCTCCTGCGTTTTTAAGGGTTTGTAAAATTTTCGACCTTCGATCAACTGCGATACTCGCGTGCCTTTTGCTTGGTCCTTGAGTTTGAGGGGAACTCCCAATGCAAGACTTTGCGAATCCAACAATTGTTCGGCACTGAGTCGGCGCACCTGATTGTGGGAATAGTTTCCCTCATCCTCGCGATTCGTCTCATTGGGTTCCGACGACAATTGGTATGTCCGTGAATTCATGATCAGCCGGATCAAATGGCGAAGATTGAATGAATTTGAGGACAATTCTTTCGCCAATAAATCAAGCAATTCGGGGTGAGATGGGGGATTACTTGAACGGAAATCATCCACCGGATCCACCAAGCCCCGACCCATGAGGTGGAACCAGATTCGATTCGCCTGCATTTTTGAAAACCAACCATTGTCGCGACTTGTCAGCCAATCCCCCAAGGCATCCAATTCGTCGCGGCCATCAGGCAATTTCAAATCCGCGATCACGGCACCGCCAAGAAGTCGAGGCGTGGCTGGCTTGCCAATGCGCGGATTCGTCCAAGACGCCTTATTCGTCAGGTAAACAATTTGATCCCCTTTGAACTCGTGCTTATCATTTTCATCGCTGCGTTTGTTTTCAAGTATTTGATAATCCACACGAGCAAACACTGCGGTCCAATTATGATAATCATCCTGGGTCCACCGTTCGAATGGATGATTGTGACACTGGGCACAATTAAGACGCGCCCCTAAAAATAATTGGGCTGTGTTTTCTGCCCGTTGAGTGGGAGTCCGATTGGCACGATACCAATTGGCTGGAGCGTTGGTGTAGGTGCTGCCTCGTGCTGAAACTAATTCCCGCGCAAATTGGTCCAAGGGTTTGTTATCTTCGATACTTTTGTGGATCCAATCATAAAAGACGCGCATTCCTTTTGCATCCAACTGGCGTTCTTCCAGCTTTAAAAGGTCGGCCCATTTGAGAGCCCAAAAATCCGTGAACTCCGGGCGTTTTAACAAAGTATCCACTAGCTTTTTCCGCTTATCGATCGAGGGGTCTGCGAGAAATAAACGCGCCTCCAAATCGCTTGGGATCAATCCCAACAAATCGAGGCTTGCTCGGCGCAAAAACACTTCGTCCGCACACAGATCAGATGGATTCATCCTGAGATTGCGGAGCTTTCCAAAAACTTGTTGATCTACAAAATTATTTTCGAAGGGTTGGGTCCATTTGAAGTTCGGCCGCTTTGGGACAAATGCCAGTCGAACCGGCATCTGTAGATTTAAGAACCGCACATTAACGGTCGTTTCCCCAAGCCTTTGGCTGGTCACGAGTCCATCCGCAGAAACCGTCACCAAAAAATTGGAAGGATCATACACGGCCTCGGAGGAAACATCGCGATGCGAGCCGTCCGAAAAAATGGCTCGAGCCTGAATTTGCAGATCGCGCTTCGGCTCGATGATCACTCGTTCCTTCGGGGTGACCTCCAGACTCACCGACGTGAGCGCATTGGTTCCATCATCCTTCGCGCCGTGGGCTATCCAACGAGCGAGGAGTTTCCACGAATCCGAATTAGGGCGAAACCTTTGGCCCCCTTCGTGGGCGAGTCGAGTGGAGCTTTTGAGAAGAATCAGGCTATTGGTCGATTCAAGTATATTCACTCGACGCCCCGACTGATCCCTCGTCAGCGCGTGCCAATCGAGATCCGGATCCTGCCCACGCAGCGAGAGTTTGAATCCTCCTTTGCCGTTCGCATTCCCATGGCAGGTTCCGGCGTTGCATCCCGCTTTGGAGAGCAAGGGCATCACATCCATCCGAAACGATACAGCGTCTCGATCTTCCTTAGCAAACAAGGGGGCGGTAACCCACAATGCAAACATTGCAAAAACGAGGGTCTTTCCAATTATTTTCAAACTTACTTTCACGATACAGGGAACCCTATAGAGATAACCAAAACACCGGATCGAATCACAGCACGATTTATTTGCGATGCATCGAACGTGTTTTTGCATTTTCCTTTGCAGTCCTGCCGGACTAGCGTTTGACATGTCGCGTGAGTTTGTCATGAAGCCGTTCCGAGGAGGAGTCGATCTACAAATTGATTATGCGCGGGAATTAAATGAACAACAACACGCCGCAGTCACCGCCACTCCGGGCCCTGCCTTAGTCATTGCCGGGGCGGGTTCCGGCAAAACGCGAACCCTTACCTATCGCGTCGCTTTTCTGCTCGAACAAGGCATTCCAGCAGATCGAATTCTTCTCCTGACCTTCACCAATAAATCCGCACGCGAAATGATGCGCAGGGTCGCCGAAATTCTCGGTCATGACCTCGCCTCCCTTTGGGGCGGAACTTTTCATTCGATTGGGAACCGCATTCTTCGCCAACACGCGAGCCGTCTCGGATTCAAATCAGACTTCACAATTCTTGATCGTGAAGATTCGAAAGACCTGCTCCAAACCGTAATTGAAGCTTTAAAAATCGATGTCACGGCGACGCGAATTCCCAAGCCAGACGTGATTGGGGACATCTTCTCGATGGCGGTCAACACAGGCTTCACTCTTTCTCTAACGATGGAGACTCACCATCCTCAGTTCGCGGCTCTTGCTCCGATCATGGAAGATTTACGGGAGAAATATACAGCACGCAAGCAGGCCGCCAACGTCCTCGATTTCGATGATCTGCTAGTGCTTTGGTTGAGACTTCTCAAGGAACATGAGGATGTGCGCGACCTTTACCAGCGTAGGTTTCAGTTCGTTCTTGTTGACGAATACCAAGACACCAATGAGTTGCAAGGGAGTCTGATTGACCTTCTCGCTGCCCGGCATCGCAACGTGATGGTCGTGGGCGATGACGCCCAGAGCATCTACTCATGGCGCGGTGCCAATTTTAAAAACATTCTCGATTTTCCGACGCGCTACCCGGGAGCCCGTGTTTACAAAATCGAAACCAACTACCGCAGCACTCCTGAGATTCTCCAAGTCGCCAACGCGGCGATTGCTGCTAACAAAAACCAATTCTCCAAGGAACTTGTTTCGGCATGTCCATCCGGACCGAAACCCGTTTTCGCTGTTTGCGGTGACGCCGCCGAGCAGGCCGCCTTTATCGCCCAACGCGCTCTCCAACTTCGGGATGAAGGAATCCAATTAAACGACATGGCCGTGCTGTACCGTTCGCATTTTCACGCGATGGAATTGCAGTTCGAACTCACCCGTCGCAACATTCCTTTCAGCATCACGAGCGGGCTTCGCTTTTTCGAACAGGCGCATATCAAGGACATTGCTGCATTCCTCAAATTCGCTGCAAACCCGTCCGATGAGATATCCTTCAAACGCCTCGTCCGAATGCTTCCCGGGGTCGGGGGCAAGGGGGCTGAAAAACTTTGGTCATCCTTCCATCTCTTTTTCAAAAGATTACCCGAAGGCGTGCCGAATCCGATCGCCACAGCGATCCAATCCTGCAGCAATGGAGTGGGGAAAAAAACTTTAGTTGCTTGGGGACAGTTCTCCAGCACGATCGCCCAACTCGAATTGCCCAAAGTCGTTGGCGTCGCCTCCGAAATGATCCGCATCGCGCTGGAGGGGATGTATGAACA